>JBBDWV010000005.1:0-131799 GCA_040902655.1 Mycobacteriales bacterium | reverse complement strand
GGCGCCCTCCCGGGGAGTGCGCCGGCCGGGTCGTGGCGGGACTAGCCGCCGTAGATGCGCTCGGGGAACTCCTCCTCCACCTGCGGCAGCTGCGGCTGGATGGTGGTGTCGAGGAAGGCGCCGAGGTTGACGTCCTCGGCGGTCCCGCGCAGGTCGTCCAGGTGCAGCAGGCGCCGGGTGGCCTCGGCGCGCAGCTCGTTCAACGCGGTGACATGCTCGTCGATCTGGCCAGAGAGGCCGGTGACCGCGGTCACCTGCTCCTCGATCCCGTTGACCAGCTCGCGCAGGGCGGACGCGAGGGCGCTGCTGCCGGCCGCGCCGCTGCCGGACGCAAGGCTGCTGCTGCTTCGCTGGGTGCGGGCGCCGCCACGGCGGCCGCTGTTCTTGCCGCTGCTGCGGCCGGTCGACTTCGCCGGGGCGGCCTCGGGGGCCTCGGCGGTCTCGGTGCTGGCGTCGTCGCTCACTTGTTTCCTCCATGTCGTCGCCGGCCGCGGGAGCTCCGAGCAGCCGGATGTCCGGCACGATCCTGGCACGTCCCGGTCGTCCCGTGTCGAGCCGGCAGCATGGCGCTCCGCCGGTCGTCCGCAGCCGGCGCTCCACCGGCGGTCCCGCGCGCCCGCCACCAGGTGTCGTCACCGGCCGCCGGGGCGCCGCCGGACAGACCGGTATGCTCGCTCCCGTTGCCGTCACCGGCACCCGCGCCCGTAGCTCAACGGATAGAGCACTTGACTACGGATCAAGAGGTTAGGGGTTCGAATCCCTTCGGGCGCACTCAGGAGAGTGCAGGTCGGAGGGGTCGTCCCGGTCGGACGGCTCCTTTCGCGTTCCGTACAGCCACAGATACAGCCACGGCGGTGATCAAGCTCCGGAGCCGGGGGTTGACCTGGCGCAGCAGGTCGTCCATCCGGTCGGCGGCGGCGCGCTGCACCGGCTCGAGCAGGTGCGTGTAGAGGTCGCTCGTCGTGGCCAGCCGCGAGTGGCCGAGCGTGCCCATCACGACGCGCATGTCGACGCCCTGCAGCAACATGAACGACGCAGCCGCGTGCCGGAGGTCGTGGATGCGGACCCGGCGGACCTGCGCGCGGTCGCAGAGCGCATGGAACGACCGAAGGACGTTGCGCGGCTCGAGCGGCGTCCCGACGCCGGTGGTGAAGACGAGCGTGTCGTCGAGCCAGACGTCTGATGCGAGCCGTTCCTGCACCTGGGCCGCACGGTGGGACTGCAGGGCCGTGACGACGAGCGCCGGTAGGGGAAGTGCCCGCCGGCTCGACTTCGTCTTCGGCATCTCGGAGCGGACGAGCTGTCCGCCCACGCGCTGCAAGCTCGCCCTGACCTGAAGGTGTCCTCGGTCGAGGTCGACGTCGTCCCACCGCAGCGCCAGCGCCTCGCCGCGGCGGAGCCCGAGGGCGGTGACGAGCAGCCACAGCGGCGACAGGCGGTCCGCAGCCGCCTCGGCAAGGAGCGAGCCCGCCTCCTCCGGCGTGAGCGGCTCGATCTCGACGCGCTGCACCCTCGGTCCCGCGACCAGGCCTGCGACGTTGCGCACCACCAGGTCGTCCCGGCGTGCCTGCTCCAGCGCGAGACGCAGCACCGCGTGCAGGTACTGGAGCGTGCGGGGGGCCAGCGGCCGGTTCGTCCGCGGGCTGATCTGCGCGCTCTTGTCCTTGAGGAACGCGCGGATGTGGACCGCGGTGAGCTTGTCGAGTCGGTGGTGTCCCAGCCCCGGGATGATGTGCTGCCTGGTCAGGCTCGCGTACGACTCCGCCGTGGACCGCCGGACCACCGTCGGGAGCGTGTCGCGCAGCCACGCCTCGAGGTAGTCGCCGAGGGTCATCGGCCGGCTCGTGCCGACCGGCAGCCCGGAATCCAGGGTGCGCCGGATCGCGGCGAGCTTGTCGAGCACCTCGCGCTGCGTCGCCCCCTACACCGTCTTGCGCTTCCGCCGGCCGTCGACGATGCCGACGGTGACCGACCCCTGCCAGCCACCCTGCTTGCGCTTGTGCACCGCCCCCTCGCCGGCCGCGCGTCGTGTTCCCATCAGCGACCCCTCTCGTCGTCAGTTCGACAGTGGCAGCCGTCAGCCCGTCCGGCGAAGCTCGGCCAGCAAGTCGTGGACGGCGTCGAGGGGGACGCGCCTGCAGCTGCCGATGCGGACCGACTTCAGCTGTCCGCTCTGCAGGAGCTCGTAGACCTTCGACCGGCCGATCCCGAGAGCCTGAGCGGCCTCGACCGGCGTGAGCAGCAGTTTGTCCATGACGTCCTCCACGTCCTCGGGAGCGTCCACACCACGTCGGTGACGTTCGCTACTGAGGCAAGTGCGAGGGCGGGAGGTGCCGTGACAGCGCTGCCGTCTGCCGTGTCCGCCCCCGAGGGACCGGCACTTCGGTGCGGCCGTGCCGCGGTCGCTCCACTGACGCGAAGATTCACCCAGCCACAGCGGTCGGCAACGGCGTGAGGGTGACGTCGTAGCCCATCTGCTTGAGCTGGTTCAGGGCGCGTTGCTTGGTCTTGTCGGGGTTGCGTCGGCTGTAGAAGTCACCGCCGAGGTCGTCGTAGAAGACGCCGTTGGTGAGCATGTGCCAGATCGCGATGAGCATGGCGTGTTTCGACCGCGACGATCGCCTTGATCGGGCCGCGCCGGGAGACGATGCGCCGGTATTTCGCGGCCAGGTAGGTGTTCTTGCTGCGCGCGGACATCGCCGCGACGCCCAGCGCACCCTTGAGGTAGGGGTTGCCCGGGCGGGTCTTGGTGGACTTGATCCGGCCGGCGGACTCGTTGCTGCCCGGGCAGGTCCCGGCCCAGGAGGCCAGGTGCCCGGCGGTCGGGAAGCGGCTCATGTCCGCGCCGGTCTAGGCGATGATCACGTCTGCGACGGCGATGCTGATCCCGGGGATCGTGACCATCAGGTCCCGGGCGCCGCGAAAGGGCTCGATCACCACCTCGATCCGGGCGGTCAGCTCCTCGATGGCGTGGGAGTGCTGGTCGATCAGGTCCAGATGCACCCGGGCCAGGAACCCGTGGTGGTCGGTGAACCGGCCGGTCAGCGCCTCGGTCAGCGCGGAGATCTTCGAGCGCAGGCCTCGCTTGGCCAACTCAGCCAGCTCGCCGGGGTCGCGCTGCCAGGCGATCAGCGCCTCGAGCATCGCCCGGCCGGACACTCCGCTGATGTCGCTGGCCACCGACGACAGCTTGATGCCGGCGTCCTCGAGCAACTTCTCCAGCCGCTGGATCTCCTTCGCGCGGGTCCGCACCAGCGTGGTGCGCGTGCGGGTCAGGTCCCGTAGCTGCCGGATCGGCTCGGGCGGCACGAACGAGCCACGGACCAGCCCGTGCGCGCCGAGCTGGGCCAGCCACGCCGCGTCCGACACATCGGTCTTGCGCCCGGGCAGGTTCTTCACGTGCCGGGCATTGACCAGCATCAGCTCGAACGGGCCGTCCTCGAGCAGGTAGTAGAACGGCTTCCAGTAGTCCCCGGTCGCCTCCATCACCACCAACGTGACCTGCTGGGCGACCAGATGATCGCGCAACGCCAGCACCTGATTGCTGACCGATCCCCAGGTCGTGACCGTCTCGGTCGCGCCCGCCCGTCCAGCCCCGGCGACGCGTACGCACAGCTTCGTGTCACGCTTGGACACATCCAGACCAGCGCACCGCGGATGCACAAGATCCATGCTCTGTTCCCCTTTCCCCGTTCGTTCACGATGACGACGTGTCCGCCCGGGGAGGGCAAGGAAGATCGAAGGTCTGACGCTCGTGCTCGAAGGCAACATTCCACGGTTCCCGTGGAGCCCTCCACCACCATGCTGACCTACAGGCTCGCAGGCACTATAGAGGCTTTCGGTGTCGACCGGAACGGACCGCCCCAGCGTCCTCGCCATCACCGGCCATGACCAGAGCCTGAGGACCAACCGCAGCCCACCGCCAGATCTTCGCGAACCACGGCGAGCCCGAAGGGCTCTCAGTTGCTGACCTGCGGTTTGCACCTGGACCGCTCTGGACACCTTCTGGCCGCCGTCGGGCTGTGACGGCCCACAGACGGCTCAGGACATGATCATGAATGGCCTTCGCGGCCGGGCCACGCGGAGTGAGAGTCGATCGGCGGGGTGCAGTGGCGGGTGGCCGGCCGCCCGTGGACTTATTCTGAGCGTGAATCCGCCTCCCCTCCGGTGATTCTGTCGGTCTCAGATGCAGGCGACGACGGATCCCGATCGCAGTCCGGCTCCCGCCTGCCGCGGCGGGCGGGCTGCTCGTCGTCTTCGCGTCACGGCGGTTGTTGTCGCCTTGGCTCGCCGCGGCGCCGCCGTTCAGCGCCGGCGGTTTTTGACGGTCAACTGTCGCGACGGGCGGCCTGCTGTCTCACATCACGTCGCAGGATCTTGCCGGTGGCTGTCTTGGGCAGCTCCGTCACGAGCACGACCTCGCGCGGCACCTTGTAGGCGGACAGCCGCTCCCGGCAGTGCGACTGGAGCTCGGCTGGTGTCACCTCCGCCCCCTGCTGGACGGTGACGTAGGCGTGGACCGTCTCGCCGCGGTAGTCGTCCGGGACGCCGACCACGGCGGCCTCCTCGACGGCCGGGTGTTCGTAGAGCACGTCCTC
Organism: Mycobacteriales bacterium; assembly: GCA_040902655.1. Classification (NCBI taxonomy): domain Bacteria; kingdom Bacillati; phylum Actinomycetota; class Actinomycetes; order Mycobacteriales; species Mycobacteriales bacterium. Next base: position 127,201 of record JBBDWV010000005.1, on the reverse strand, counting down.
CACCTCGCGCGGCCACACCTTGAAGCCGCTGGCGATGATCATGTCCTTCTTGCGGTCGACGAGGAAGACCCATCCGTCTGCGTTCATGAAGCCGACGTCGCCGGTGTGCAGCTCGCCACCCGGGATCGCGCGCTCGCTCTCCTCGGGCAGCTGCCAGTAGCCGGCCACCACCTGCGGCCCCCGTACCACCAACTCGCCGAGCTCGCCGGCATCGACCCGCTCACCCTGCTCGTCGACCACCCAGACGTCCGCGCCGGGGAGGGGGACACCGATCGAGAGCGCGCCTGACCCGGGATCGACCGGTGCCCGGACGCCCTTCGGCACGGCAATGCACGCAGAGGTGGACTCGGTGAGGCCGTACGCGTTGTAGATATAGGTGCCGAACTCCGCCTCGTAGCGCTGCACGACCGCCTCGGGCACCGGCGCGCCCCCGCTAAAGACAGACGTGAGGCAGGCGAGCGACGCGCGGTCTACCCCGCTGTTCATGAGGGCGATGAAGGCGGTGATGGCCCCGATGACGAAGGAAGGCCGGTAGCGCTCGCACAAGGCGGCCACGGTGGCAGGGTCGAACCGGTGCGTCAGCACGAGGGGGAAGCCGTTGGCCAGCGCGAGGGCGAGGTGGACCCCCAGTCCGGTGATGTGGAACAGCGGTGCCACCGCGAGGACACCTCCGTCCTGCACGTCGAACCACTGGCGGCCGACGACCGCCTGGTAGGCGAGGTTCCGGTGGCTGTTCACTGCGCCCTTGGACCGGCCGGTCGTGCCGGACGTGTACGTGAGCAGAGCGGGTGCCTGCTCGCGCGGTGCGTCGACCCGCGGCCGCTCGAGCGCGAGCTCACTGAGCACCGCGTCGGCGGCCAGCTCGGCCTGCTCACCCCAGGGCGCAGGCAGGTCGCCGGCGAGGTCGTCGGCGCGTGACCACAGGACGTGCTCGAGGTGCGTCGAACGACGCACCTGCTCGACGACATCGGCCATCTCAGGATGGGACAGGAGCACTCGGCAGCCCGAGTCCTCGACCACGTGCTTGAGCTCGGGAGCACGCAACATCGGGTTGACGGGCACGACCGTCGCGCCGCACTTCCAGGCCGCGACGGTCGCGAGGACGAACACCGGCGTGTTCTGCAGCGCGATCGCGACCCGGTCGCCCGGCACCACTCCGCGAGCCGCCAGACCTGAGCCCAGCCGCTCGCTCAGCGCGTCGACCTCCCCTCTGCTGAGGGTGCGGCCGAAGTAGTGCAGGCACGGCGCCGCGGCGTCCCGCGCCAGGCTCTGCTGGAACATCGTCAGCACCCCGGCGGGCGGACGGCCGACCTCAGGCGGCACGCCTTCCGGGTAGAGCCGGTGCCACGGTCGCGGCTGCATTGCGCTGGTCGTCATGGTGGCTCCTCGCTGGAGTGGGACGGGTCACGGCGGAGTCAGTCACACCCGCGGATCCGGCGGAGGTCGCGCGCGGGCCCGTCCAGGAGGACCGAATGTGCCATGCCCGGCAACGTGACGACACGGCCAGGTCACAGGTCGGCGACGCTCCTTGACGCTGCCGGAGACCTGTGACTAGGGTCACGCTCAACCCGCCATGCGGACTTCATTCCGGAATACGAAACGTTACGAGGCGACGCCCCCACCGAAAAGATCTTCACAGGATTCCGTGTGGCCGCTGTTGGCGGTGGCTCGGGTGAGGGTCTTTCCGTTCTTCCGCCGGCCCCGTAGGCGCAACACGCTCGCTCGTCAGTCAACTCGAAGCAGAGGAGTTCCCGTGTTCGGTAGAACAGCGTCGACAGGTTCCCTGGCCCCAGGACACACCCCCAGGAGGAAGCTCGCCGCGGTGTTCGCTGCGGGGGCGCTCGCGCTCACGGCCGCGTGCGCGTCGGAGTCCGACTCGGACTCCACGGCCTCCGGCGGTGACGGCGGCGGCACGACTCTGCAGGTCGGCATCCTGACGGCGGAGACCGGTCCGCTGGCGGGGGCGGGCAAGGCCTTCCTCTCGGGCGCGCGGGTCGCCGAGGAGCAGATCAACGCCAACGATGTCATCGGCAGCGACGTCACCTTTGAGCTCGAGGAGCAGGAGTGCTCCGAGGACCCGGCCCGCTGCGCCTCGGCGGCGTCGCAGATGGCGTCCGACCAGGACAACCTCGGCCTGATCTGCTGCATCCTGAGTCCCGTGGCCGGCGCGGTGAAGCCGCAGGTGATCCAGGCGGAGATGCCCACGATCTTGTACGGCGCCACGGAGGTCGGCCTGGCCGAGCCGCCGTACGTCTTCCGGACGACGACGATGCCCCACACCGCTAACGAGCAGGCAGCCAAGACGATCGCCGAGTCTGGCGTCGAGAGCGTCGCCTACGTGGTGATGACGGACAACGCCGGCATCGTGAGCCAGGCCGAGGCGTTCAAGAAGGGCTTCGAGTCCGCCGGTGTGGAGAGCCTCGGCGACGTGGGCATCCTGGCCAAGCAGACCGACTTCGCCGGATCGGCGGCGAGCGTCATGCAGAAGAACCCCGACGCGATCGTCGTCAGCGCCACCCAGGCCGAGGCCGTCGGCATGATCGCGGCGCTGCACGACCGTCGCTACGACGGTCAGATCCTCACCGGGGAGACCATCGTCGGCCCCGGCGTCTACCAGTCGAACTCCGAGGCGCTGACCGCCGTGCCGTTCCCGGTGTACTTCCTCGCGAGCGAGACGACCCCGGAGGGCGAGGCCTTCGTCGAGGCCTACGAGGCGGCCAATGGCACGCCGCCGGACAGCTTCGCGGCGCAGGGCTACAACGCGGTCTACGTCATGGCGGCGGCGCTGGAAGCGGCCGGTGAGAACCCGACGCGTGAGAGCCTCGCCGAGGCGCTCAACGACATGGCGACCCTGCCCGACACCATCTACGGCGAGGTGACGTTCGAGGACGGCCAGATGTTCGCCGAGCAGAGTGTCAAGATCGTCAACTACTCGGCGCCAGACGGCGAGATCGTGCTCTGGCAGGGCGCGGACAGCTAGGCCGGCCCGCCCGCTCGCTCTGCCTGTCCAGGAGGAACGTTGCTCTTCGTCGACCAGCTCATCACCGGCATCTCGGTGGGGGCGGTTTACGCGCTGTTCGCCGTGGGCTTCGGCATCGTCTTCTCGACGATGCAGATCCTGAACCTGGCGCAGGGCGTGTACGCCACCGCAGGGGCGATGCTCGCGTACTTCGCCCTCACTGAGCTGGACGTGCCGTTCGTCGTGGCGGCGATTCTGGCGGTCGCCGGGGCCGCGCTCGTCGCGGTCTTCGTCGATCAGCTGGCGTTCCAGCCGCTCCGGCGGCGCGGCGTGCAGATGCTCGGCGCCATCATCGCCAGCATCGGCATGTGGATCGCGCTGCGTGAGGTCGCGAGCATTGCCACCAACGCGACCCCGGTGGGCTTCCCCTCGAACACCGTTCCGAGGGGGCTCATCGAGGTCGCGGGGGTGAGCATCCTGAAGACCCAGTTGCTGTCGATCGTGTGCGCCGTGGTCGTCATCACTGGCGTCTACCTGCTTCTCCACAGGACCCGGGTCGGCCACGCCATCCGGGCGGTGGGCTACAGCAAGGACGCAGCGCAGATCGCCGGGATCAACCCGCGGGCGATGATCATCGGGGCGGCTGCGCTGTCCGGGGCGATCACGGGGCTGTCGGGCATTCTGCTAGCCAGCGGGCAGAGCTTCAACTTCACGCTGGGGGACCACCTGCTGCTGCAGGGATTCGCCGCAGTTGTCATCGGCGGGTTCGGTGATGTGCGGGGCGCAGCTCTGGGCGGTGTGCTCATCGGCGTCGTGCAGACGATGTCCGCGGCATACATCTCGAGCGGCTTCCAGGACGCCATCACGTTCGGACTCGTGCTCGTCGTCCTGCTCTGGCTCCCGCGTGGGATCCTGGGCTCCGCCAACGTGGTCAGGGCGTGACCTGATGGACCCGAACCTCGCTCTTCTGCTCAGCGCCCTGGCGTTCGCCATGGCGGGTGCCGTTCTGGCGCTGAGCACCTACGTCACTCTCTGGACCGGGCTGCTGAGTTTCGCCACGGTGAGTTTCGCGGCGACCGGGGCGTTCACCTCCACGTGGTTCCTCAATCACACCGACTACGGCCCCGTAGTCGCCGTGCTGGCCGGCACCGGGCTGGCCACGGTGTTCGGCCTGGCCGTCGGACGGCTGTTCCGCAAGCTCGACAGCCACTGGCTCGCGCTCGCGACGGTGGCGCTGGTGCTCATCACCCGCGTCGTGGTCGTGAACCTGGGTGAGGACCTCACCGGCGGTTCAGCGGGTGTCGTCGTCCCGAACTCGCTCTCGCGCTGGCACCTGCTCGCCATCCTGGTCGTCGTCTGCATCCTGCTCGCCCTGCTCGCCCGGTCGCGCTTCGGCGTGGCGGCGGCGACGAGCAGGGAGGACCCCGCGGTCGCGGCAAGCCTCGGCGTCCCGGTGAATCGGATCCACGTGGTGGCCTTCGGCCTCAGCGGTGGGCTCGGAGGCCTCGGCGGCATCATGCTGGCGTCGCAGCTGAACTTCATCGACCCGGACACCTACTTCATCGACCTGTCGGTCACGGTGATCGCGAGCGTCGTCCTCGGTGGGGCATACCACTGGCTCGGATCGGTGATCGGCGCCGCCGTCTTCACCGGCCTGCCGGTCTACATCACGCAGTACATCACCGAGGGACAGTCGATCATCAACGGAGCGCTCTTGCTCGCCATCATCATCTGGTTGCCGGGCGGACTGGTCGACCCCATCCGCTGGAGGCGCTACCGCAGCCGCCGACTCCCCGACGCCGTGGCGGCAGACCACGCCGAGGCGATGTCGCCCGTCGTGAAGGCCGGGAGGTGACCGCCGTAGAGGGTGGTCCCGGCTCGGTCGCCGTGACCACGGGCGCCGCCCTGGAACTGGACGGCATCTCCAAGAGCTACGGCGGTCTCGAGGTGCTGCGGTCGGTCACCCTGTCCATCCCGAGCAGCACGATCTACGGGATCGCCGGGCCGAACGGTGCTGGCAAGACGACGCTGCTGAACATCATCAGCGGGTTCGCCGACGCCGACTCCGGCCGATTCCAGGTGAGCGGCGTCGACACGACTGCGATGGACGCGTTCCGGCTGAGCCGGATGGGAGTGGCCCGGACGTTCCAGAACATCCGGCTCTTCCGCGGCATGAGCGTTCGAGAGCAGGTCAGCGCGGGCGCCTACCGGCACCGCACGGCGTCGATGTTCGCCAGCATGCTCCGGCTGCCCAGCGAGCGGCGCGACCGCGCGATGCTCGCGGAGACCGCCGACCAGATGCTCGAGCTGGTCGGGCTCAGCCATGTGGCGGACCGGCTCGCCGAGACGCTGTCCTACGGCGACCAGCGCAGGCTCGAGATCGCGCGTGCACTGGCGACCCGCCCGAACGTGCTGCTGCTTGACGAGCCGACGGCGGGCATGAACGACGCCGACTGGCTCCCCATCGCCGACCTGCTGTCCGAGCTGCGCTCGCGCGGGCTCACCGTCGTGGTCATCGAGCACAACATGAGGCTGCTGGAGCGCTGCTGCGACCGCATCGCCGTCATCGCCGCAGGAGCGGTCATTGCCGAGGACGAGCCGATGGCGTGCCTGCGCCTGCCGGAGGTCCGCGTTGCCTACTTCGGGAAGTAACCACTGATGCCGACCTTGCTGTCCGTGGACGACCTCTCGGTCTCCTACGGCTCCGTGCCCGCTCTGACGGGTCTGACCATGGAGGTCCAGGAGAAGAGCCTGGTCGCTCTGCTCGGCGCCAACGGTGCCGGGAAGTCGACCACGCTGACGACCCTCGCCGGGGTCCTGCGCCCGTCGTCCGGCAGGGTGACCTTCGCCGGCGACGACATCACCGGCCAGGCCGCCTACCGCGTGGTGCGCCGTGGTCTCGCGCTCGTGCCCGAGGGGCGGATGGTGGTGGCGCCGCTGACGGTCGGGGAGAACCTGACCCTCAGCAGCTACGCCCGCGGACGCCGGCGCCAGGCGGCGCTCGACGAGGTGTGGGACCTGTTTCCACGACTGTCGGAGCGACGTGGCCAGCTGGCAGGCCTGCTGAGCGGCGGTGAGCAGCAGATGCTCGCCATCGGCCGCGCCCTGATGACGTCGCCGACCATGCTGCTGCTCGACGAGCCGTCCATGGGTCTGTCCCCGGCCCTCACCGACGTGGTGATCGGAGCGATCAAGCAGATCCACGCCTCCGGGGTCACCGTCCTGCTGGTCGAGCAGAACGCCTCCATTGCGCTGCCGCTGGCCGACTACGCCTACCTCATCCACCGCGGCGACATCGTGGCCTCCGGCACGCCGGCGGACATGGAGAAGGACCCCGACACGATCGCTCGGCACCTGGGACTCGACCCGTCCATCGCCGCCCCCGAGATCGAGAAGGCCGCGGCCGAGGGCGCGCACGCGTGACCGGTCGACGAGGGAATCCCGCGGAGGTAGCGTGAGCACCCCCTGCTACATCACGACCGGCGAAGGGCAGGTTCGCACCTGGCTGTCGGGGGAGGGCCCCGTCGTGGTGGCCGTCGCCGGCCTGACCACCTCGGGTTCCGTGCTGAGCGCGGAGCTGTCTTCGGCCCTTCCCGGGCGATGCGTCGTCGTGGTCGAGCCTCCCGGCATGGGCGGGTCGGCCGCTCTCGACGTGACGTCGGTGGAGCAGGCGGCGCAGGCTGTCGCCGAATCGCTCGGCTTCGTGTCCTCCGACCCGTTCGCCCTGATCGCCCAGGACCTGTCGGCAGCGCTGGTGCCGGCGCTGCTTTCCGCGCTGCCGAGCCCCCCGACGTCCACGGTGCTCCTCGGGCTCGAGCGGGCGGAGGGCTGGGTCAGCACCCAGACGACGCCGCCCGACCTGCGCCCGCGCGTCGACGGGACCCACCTGAACGCGCTGTGGTGCTTCCTGCGTGACCGGGCCCTCCTCGATCCGCACGCGCCGTCGCTCCCCTCGGGGTCGGGACCCGCGCTGCCCGACACGGCGTCGCTCAACGAGGCGTTCCTGTCCGCCGCGGTCGAGCCGGAGCGGTGGGCGGTGGCCTGGTCCCTGTGCGCCGCCGGTCTGAGCGCCGCCCGGCCCGCCTCGGTGCACATCGTGGAGCTGGTCGAGCAGGTGCCCGACGCGCTCGGGACGCCTATCGGTGCTGGCGGTCGCGTCGCACCGCCGGCGACCCAGCCCCGTCCGGGAACGGCCATCTGGAACCAGTACGTCGACACCCGGTCCGGGCGCGTCCACCTGCGCAGAGCCGGGTCCCGGGGTCGGCCGGTGCTCGTGCTGTCCACCGGCGGCGGCTCCTCGGCGCAGTTCGCGCCGGTCATCTGCGGGCTCGCCGAGAGCCGCACCGTCTTCGCGATGGACTACCTCGGGAACGGGCTGTCGGAGAAGGTGGAGCGCGAGGTGACGGCCGGCACCCTGGCGCGCGAGGCGGTCGACGTGCTCGACGCGCTCGGGATCGACGAGGTCGACGTCTGGGGTTCCCACACGGGCGCGTGCGTCGGCCTGGAGCTGGGGGTCGACTTCCCCGAGCGCGTCGGCAAGCTCGTCCTCGAAGCCCCGGTGATGGTGACGCCGGAGTTCCGGCGCGAGCTGCTTGAGCGCTACTTCCCGGACTTCGCGCCGGACCATTTCGGGCTGCACCTGCAGCATGTCTGGCACTGGCGCCGCGACATGTTCATGTACTGGCCGTGGTACCGCGTCGACCGCTCCGCCGCGCGCGGCATCGGCGTGCCGGGCGCGCAGGGCCTGCACCTGTACGCCGTCGGGATCCTGGAGAGCGGTACGACGTACTCCGGTGCCTATCGCGCCGGGTTCTCCTACGACACGCGCGCGCGGCTCCCGGATCTCAAGCGACCGGCGATCCTGACGGCCGGCCCGCACGACATGCTGGCCAACGCGCTGGAGGACGCGGCGTCGCTCGCGCCGGAGGGGATGCTCCGGATCCTGCCGACACCGACGACGATGTGGTGGCCGGACCCCGAGCCGCAGGCGGCAGCCGAGACGCTGGCGCTGTACCGCGACTTCCTCGGCTGATGCCGCGGCCGTCAGCCGGAGAGCACGCCAGCCGCCGCCGCGCGCAGCTGCTCGACGCCGCCGGCTCGTGGCCGGGCGCACGCACCCGTCCGGCTGACCCCGAGCCCCGTGGTCCGGCGCAGCCGGACGAGCAGCTCCGCGTGCGCGAGCATCACCGCGAACGCGTCGACGACGGGCACCCCGTCCACCTCCGTCACCTGCTGCTTGACGAGCGCCGTGTTGAGCAGGGACTCCGACGGCACGAGAACGTCGGCGCCTGCGGCGATCAGCGTCCGGGCTGCCGCTCGGAACGACGCGGTCAGCGCGTTCTCGGTGGCGAACGACGCGTCGATCTCGTGCTCGTTGACCGCGCGGTCGTCGACCGGCAGCACGTCGCACACCCGCTGCTCGAGGCCGTACTTCCGGACGGCGGCGCGAACCAGCTGCACGTTCGCCGGACCGATGCCGACCAGCCCCAACGACTCGCCGAGAGAGCACGCGACGAGCAGCGACGACTCGCACATGGAGACCACCGGGATGTCGACCATGCTGCGGGCCTCGGGCAGCGCCGGGTCGTGGAAGCAGGTGATGGCCACCGCGTCGTAGCCCTGCTGCTCGGCGGCCATCGCGGCCTCGACGATCTGGACGTTGGCCAGGTAGTGGCACCACGGGTTGGCGAGCACGTCGATGGGCGCCACGCCGTCGGGGTACGAGCCGGCGCGCATGCCGTGCAGGTCGACGACGGTGTCGTCGTCGGTCACCCGGGCCGCGTGCTCCTGGAGCATCTCCCGGTACTGCGGCAGGTGGTCGAGCTCGCTGATGCTCTGGTGCCAGATCCTGAGGATGGGAGCTCCTGTCAGAGGACGGCGACGGGAGCGATCGGGCTCCCGGTGCCGCGGGGAAGGCGCAGCGGGGCCGCCACGACCAGGAAGTCCTTCGTCGCTCGCTCGGCGAGCGCGTGCGCCAGCTCCTCGAGGGCGAGGTTGTGCAGCAGGTGAACGCCGAGGTGCACCAGCGACAGGACGTGGATGGGCAGACGGTTCTCGTCGACCGCGGGAAAGGTGTCGGCGGAGCCGTCGGTCCCGAGCAGGCCGACGTCGAGCTCGGCCACGACCTTCATGGCGCTGTGGTGCAGGCCGGCCAGCCGCCCGTACTTCTCGGTGAAGCTCCGGCCGTCGTCGCCCGCACGGGCACGCCCGGTGCGGATGACCAGGGCGTCACCGGGCGAGAGGTCGGGTGCGGCGCGGCGCAGGTCGTCCTCGGTGACCGCGTCGCCGCCCTCGAGGTGGTCGACGCCGCGCAGCCGCGGGACGTCGACCAGGACGCCTCGCGTGACGACCGGTCCCGCGAGCAGGATGTCGCAGGCCGAGGCCCCGGTCTCGTCGACCATCTCGCGGAACGGCCGGCCGTTGTAGCCGATGCCGCCGTACCCGATGTGGCAGATCGCGTCCATGTGCGTGTTGTCGAGCCCATGGCACTGCACGTGGACCTGGTCGCTCGCGGCCTGCACCGGTCCGCCGGCGTTGGACGCCCAGGCCGTCACCATCTCGTGCTTGACGGCGCGGTCCAGCCCTTGCGGGTAGTAGGGCGGCGCCTCGACGTCGAGCGGCTGCCCGAGGCTGACGACAGCGCCGGCCCGCACCGCCGCGAGCCCTCGCTGCACGTTGTCGCTCGTGATGAGGTTGAGCGTGCCGCGCTGGTCGTCGTCTCCCCACCGCCCCCAGTTCGAGCGGACGCCGAGGCGCAGGGCCTCTGCCCGGACGTCGTCGGGGGTCATCGACCGCTCCACGCGCTCCTCCGTTCGCCGAGGAACGTCCGTCCCTCCGGGCAGGGTGTTCCACTATCCGAACCTGATTACGGTTAGCGGTACGCGATGTTAGTGTCACGCTCCCAACCGGACAAGGGGAAGCGGGAGCGCATGAGCAGCGGTCGGACCGGCAGCGTCGTCTCCAGCTCCCCGTCGTTCGGGCGCTACTCCGACGAACCGGTGCGGCTGCTGCAGGACGCCGGACTCACGGTCGAGCTGGTCGAGCGGGGCGACACCGAGAGGCTGCGGGCCGCGCTGCGCACGGCGGACGCGTGGGTCGCCGGGTTCGAGCCTGTGGACAGCACGACCCTGTCCGACGCGCCCGAGCTCAAGGTGGCCGCGAAGTGCGGGGCGGGCCTGGACAACTTCGACCTCGACTACCTGCGCGAGCGGGGCATCGCCGTCGTCTCCGTCCCCGGGGGCAACTCCTCGGCGGTCGCGGAGTACGCGATGGCCCAGGTGCTCGCCCTTGCGCGCGGTGTCGCGGTGAACGACGCGGCGGTACGCACCGGCGCCTGGAAGCCCCACGTAGGCATGGGCCTGGCCGGCCGGACCCTCGGCATCGTCGGTTTCGGGGCGATCGGCCGCCACCTCGCCCGGCTGGCGAAGGCCTTCGACATGCAGCTGGTCGTCGCGGACCCCTTCCTCGACGCGACGCGCGGCGCTGCCGATGGCGTGCAGGTCGTGGAGCTGCCGACCCTGCTGGCCACGGCCGACGTGGTCTCGCTGCACGTGCCGCTGTCCGACGCGACCCGGCACCTCATCGGCGAGCCCGAGCTCGCGCAGATGCAGCCGCACGCGCTCCTCGTGAACGACAGCCGGGGCGGGATCGTGGACGAGCAGGCGCTGGCGCGCGCTCTCGCCGCGGGCACGATCGCCGGCGCCGCCGTGGACGTCTTCGCCGACGAGCCGGCCCCGCCGGACCTCCCGCTGCTCTCTGCGCCGAACTTGCTGGTGTCGCCGCACACCGCCGGCTACTCCGACAGCGCGCTCGCGACCGTCACGCTGACATGCGCGCGATCGATCCTCGAGGCGCTCGGCTCATGAGGATCGCCCGGCTCCGCTCGTCCGACGGCGAGCAGTTCGCCTTCGGTACCGCAGGACGCTCCGGGTGGGTGACCGCCGGAGCCCTGGATCTCGACCTCCCGGACATCGGCGCCGTCCTCGAGGCGCAGCGGCAGATCCGTGCGGCCACGGCCGAGCGCGACCCCGACGTCGACGAGCAGGCGGTCGACCTCGCCTGCCCGCTCGTCCGCCCCGGGAAGGTGATGGCCATCGGGCTCAACTACCTCGCCCACATCGCTGAGGTCGGCAAGCCGACGCCGACCGAGCCCATGGTCTTCACCAAGGCGACGAGCTCGCTCAACGGCCCGTACGACCCGGTCGAGCTGCCGGAGGACCTCACGGCCGAGCTCGACTACGAGTGCGAGCTGGCCGTCGTCATCGGCGCGCGCACGCGCCGGGCCCGCCGGGAGAACACGCTCGACAGCGTGCTCGGGTACTGCGTGGCGAACGACGTCTCCGCTCGTGACCTGCAGCGCCGCATGCCGCAGATCTTCCTGTCCAAGAGCCTGGACACCTCGTGTCCCATCGGCCCCTGGATCACCACGGTCGAGGACATCGACGACCCGCACGCGCTGGGCATCCGGACGTTCGTCAACGGCGAGCAGCGGCAGGGCTCGACCACCGGCGACATGCTGTTCGACGTCGCGGACCTGGTCGTCCGGCTGTCCGCCACGATGACGCTCGAGCCGGGTGACGTCGTGCTCACCGGGACCCCGGCCGGTGTCGGGTCAGGCCGCACGCCGCCGACCTACCTGCGCTCCGGCGACGTCGTCCGCTGCGAGATCGACGGGCTCGGAGCGCTGGAGAACCGCGTGGTCGCGGTTCGCGGGTGACGGAGAAGCGATCACGCGCTGAGCCGAAGGAGGCACATGACGGACGTCGACATCATCTGCGTGGGAGCGGGGCTCGGCGGCCTCGCCGCGGCGATCCGTGCCCACGACCTCGGAGCGCGGGTCCTGGTCCTCGAGCGGTCGGACATGGTCGGCGGGGTGGCCGCCTACAGCGGAGGCTTCTGCTGGGTCGGGGGCAACCACCTGGCCGATCCGCCGGACTCGCTCGACGCCGCCGAGGCCTACCTCGACCACGTCCAGGGCAGCGGGCGGCCCGTCGACCGCTCAGCGCGCAGGCGCTACCTCGAGTCGTCCGCGCAGGCCACGCAGTGGTTCGCCGACGCGGGCATCCCGTTCAACCTCATCCGCAGGGCGCCGGACCTGTACGCCCCGTGTCCCGGCTCGACCGCCCAGGGCAGGCTGCTGGAGTGCGCGGTTGCGGGTGCGGAGCTCGGCGACTGGCGGCCCCGTCTGCGCCCGAGCCCGTACTACCGCACCGGCGTGAGCCGCGACGAGTTCTACTACGAGCTCGGCGGTGACGTCGCCGCCCGCGTGCGGCTGGCCGCCTCCCGCAGCGCGGAGGACCACCTCACGCACGGGCTCGGGCTCATGGGCGCCTTCGTCCGCGAGGCGCTCGTCCGCCGCGGGGTGGAGTGCCGGCTCAGCCACCGCGTCGTCCGACTCCTGCAGGAGAGCGGCCGGGTCGTCGGCGTCGTGGCCGAGGGCCCGGACGGCGGGGTCGAGATCACTGCCCGCAGGGGGGTGCTGCTCGCCGTCGGGGGCTACGGCAACGCGCCCGACGCCGCCGAGCTCGAGGACGTGCCGGAGCTGGTGGAGGCGGCACCGCCGGTCGTGGCGGGCGACGGGCTGTCGCTGGCCCAGTCGGTGGGCGCCGCCGTCGTCCGCGGTGCGGACCCCTTCGTCGTGCTCGGGGAGCGGTTCGAGGGGCAGACGCACCCGGGTACCGACGAGCCGATGTACACGCAGCTGCTCGAGTTCCTCGGCTACCCGCACTCGATGATCGTCAACTCCGACGGCCAGCGCTTCGGCGACGAGTCCTACTACGGCGCGCTGATCCGAGGCCTGCGCCAGTACGACGCACGGCGCAAACGGTGGGCGAACTACCCGTGCTGGCTGGTCTTCGACGAGAGCTTCCACGAGCAGTACCCGCTCGGCCCCTACGACCCTGGCGCGCCCTACCCGGACGAGGTCCGGACCTTCGGCAGCCTCGACGAGCTCGCGGCGGGCACGGGCATCGACCGCGCGGGCCTACGAGCCACCGTCGAGCGCTTCAACCAGTACGCCGCTACGGGAGAGGACCTCGAGCACGCGCGCGGCTCGCTGCCCTTCGCCCGCAGCGCCTACGGGGACCCGCGGTACGTCGCGAACCCGAACCTCGGACCGGTCGAGCGCGCGCCGTTCCACGCCGTGCGGCTCACCGTCCTCGGCGTCGGGCTGAGCACGCTGGGGCTCGGCATCGACGGGGACGCGCGGGTGCTCCGCCGCGACGGCAGCACGATCGACGGCCTGTACGCGACGGGCAATGCGGCGGCGACCCGGGAGCTCAAGGGCTACGTCACCGGCCTAGCCAACGCACGCAACTACACCTACGCCTACAACGCGGTCGGCGCGATGCTGACCTGACGCTCGCGCTCCGCCGCCCGTCGCCTGTTGACCCTCGGGGCTGGGGGGACTACGGTCGGAAGTACGTATTCCGGAAAGGGTTCCGCAATGCGGAACCAGAGGGGCAGCGGCTATGTCGGCACAGGATCTGCGCGCGCTCATCGAGGCCCAGGGGGTCGTCTACGCCCCCGGCGTCTGGGACGGCCTGTCCGCGAGGCTCTCCGAACAGGCCGGGTTCGGGGCGGTGTGCGCCTCCGGCTTCGCGATCTCGGCAGCGCTCGGGCTTCCCGACGCCGAGGTCTTCACGGCGACGGAGAACCTCGAGGCGGTCCGCAAGATCCGCGAGGCGACGTCGCTGCCGATCGTCGCTGACATCGACACCGGCTACGGCAACGCCATCAACGCAGCGCGCACGGCGGCATCGTTTCGCCGTGCAGGGGTGGCGGCGGTCTTCATGGAGGACCAGATCTCTCCGAAGCGCTGTCCCATCTGCGTCGGTGACCCCGTCGAGGTGCTGCCGATCGGCGAGTCCGCCGGCAAGGTGCGGGCTGTGGCCGACTCCCTCGAGGGTGAGGTGATCCTCATCGCCCGGACCGACGCCGTCGGTCACGAGGCGCTCAAGCGCGCCGAGGCTTACGTGGCCGCCGGCGCCGACATGGTCATGCCCGTCTCCAAGACCTTCAGCGACCTTGAGCAGTGGCGTCGCTGCTCCGAGGTCGCCGGCGTGCCGCTCGTCGCGGCGCTGACCGCCTGGACCTGGGTGGAGCGCGACTTCACCCGCGAGGCCATGCTCGAGGCAGGGATCGCCATTGCCTTCCTGCCGACGCAGCTCGTGCTCTCGGCGGCCACGGCCATGCGTGACTCGCTGCGGCGGCTGGCGGCCGGTGAGCGCTCGGAGGCGGTGTCGGCCGACTACATGAAGCACGGCGAGTTCATCGGGATGATCGGCTTCCCGGAGATGGAAGAGCTCCAGCAGCGCTACCTGCCGGCGACCGTGGAGGCATGACCATGGGCTCGACGATCACGGAGAAGATCCTCGCGCGCGCCGGTGGCATGGACGTGGTCCGTCCAGGGCAGAACGCGCCGTTCCGACCGGACTACATGGTCGCCTACGACTTCCCTGGCTACACCGACGTGATGTTCAAGCAGATGGCTGACGACTTCGGCATCACCACGCTGGATGACCCCGACCGCTACGTTCTGTTCATCGACCACCTGGTCACCCGCGGCGGCGAGCGCGAGGAGGAGATCCACCGCGTGACGCGCGAATGGGGACGCGCCAACGGCGTCGAGGTCCACGAAGGCAAGGGCATCGGCCACCAGGTCGCGGCCGAGCTCGGCTACGCGATGCCGGGCACGTTCCTCGTCCACTTCGACGGACACATCAGCGGGCTCGGCGCGTTCGGCTCGCTCGGGTGGGGCGTCCGCAAGGACCTGCTCGAGGCGTGGGTCTCCGGAGCGGTCTACCTAGACGTCCCCGCCAGCTCGAAGTTCCACCTCGAGGGCCGATTCGGTCCGGGCGTCGACAACCGGGACCTGCTCCACCACATCATCGCCGAGATGGGCGCCGACGGCTGCGCGCACCAGGTGATGGAGTACGTCGGTCCCGGGGCCGAGGCGATGAGCATCGACCGTCGCCAGGGGCTCTGCGCCATGGCGATGTTCACCGGTGCCGTGTCGGCCATCTTCAACCCGGACGAGCTGTCACTCGAGTACGCGCGGAAGGTCGCGCGGCGCGACTTCGAGCCGCTCTACAGTGACCCCGACGCCGAGTATGCTGCGAGCTACGAGATCGACCTCACCACGCTCTCCCCGCAGGTCGTGCTGCCGGGCTCCGCGAAGTCGTCGAACACGCGCCCCATCGAGGAGCTGGCAGGCACACCGGTGCAGCACGCCTACATCGGCTCGTGCGCGAGCGGGCGCATCGAGGAGATCCGAGCGGCGGCCGACATCCTGCGCGGCAAGAAGGTCGCCGCGAACGTGCGGCTGAACGTCGTGCCGACATCGGAGCAGATCTACCAGCAGGCCGACGAGGAGGGGCTGCTCAGCGTGCTCAGCGAAGCCGGCGCCCACGTCGCGAAGTCGTCGTGCGACTTCTGCATCGGCTACGCCGCTCCGCTCGCGGCGGGAGACTCCTGCATCTCCACCGGCGTCCTCAACATCTCCGGCCGCATGGGCAGCACGGAGGCGCAGATCTACATGGGCAGTGCGTACACCGTCGCTGCCTCGGCGCTGACCGGCACGATCGCCGACCCGCGAGAGGTGGTGCCGTCATGACGGGAGTGGCTCCCGGCCCGTCGTCGGTCGTCCCCGACCTGCTCAGGGGGCGGGTCGCGTGGATCTTCGGTGACGACTTCGACATCGACCTGGTCATAGGGGTCGAGAACATCAAGTCCTACGACCCGGTGCACCTGCGCTCGGTCTGCATGGCGACCTACGACCCGGACTTCATCTCCGCGGTGCGACCGGGCGACGTCATCGTCGGTGGTCGCAACTTCGGCTACGGCCATCCGCACTACCCCGCGATGATCGCTCTGCGGAACGAAGGCATATCGGCGGTCATCGCCGAGTCCTTCGCACCCGGGTACTGGCGCGGTGAGATCTACCAGGGCATGCCCCTCATCACGGTGCCCGGCATCAGCTCGGCGGTGGAGCGGTGGGACGAGGTCGAGCTCGACTGGCGCGCCGCTCGGGTGACGCTGCCGGGATCGGGCCAGGTGCTGCAGGGAAGCCCCCTCAGCGAGCACGCAGTGCGCGTGATCGAAGCGGGTGGAGGGTTCAACCTGCTGCTCAAGGAGCAGGGCCCCGAGGGCCGTGCCCGGCGGGCGATGGCCGCCGCGGACGACTGACGCGAGCGGAATGACGTCTGAGCTCGAGCAGTTCGACCTCGTCTGCGTCGGGGGAGGCCTCGGAGGTCTCGCCGCAGCCCTGAGCGCGCAGGCGCATGGCCTGTCGGCGCTCGTGCTGGAGAAGTCGTCGTACCTCGGTGGAGGCGCTGCCTACAGCGGCGGGCTGTGCTGGGTCCCGGGTCTGGACGAGACGGTTCCGCCCGACAGCCTGAATGCGGCCTGCGCCTACCTCGACCACGTGCAGGGCGAGCGCGAGTGCGACGAGGCGCTGCGACTGTCGGTCGTGCGCGCGATGCGCGACGCCACCAGGGCCTACCGCGAACTCGGCGTCCCCCTGGAGGTGGTGCCGGGCAACCCCGACGTCTACCACCCCCAGGCACCCGGCTCCACCGCGTCGGGCCGCATGCTCGAGTGCGCAGTCGACGGCAGCTCGCTCGGGTCGTGGCGCACTCGTCTCATGCCGAGCCCGCACTACCGGATCGGGCTGCGGCACAGCGAGATGTTCGACTCGACCCGGACGAGCGTGCTGACCAATTCCCTCCTGCGCGCGCGCCAGCGCGGCGACGTGCTGACGATGGGGGTCGGACTGGCCGGGGCCTTCGTCCGCGCAGCTCTGGCGGAGGGGGCCGCGTCCTGCCTCACCGAGCAGAGCGTGACCGGGCTGGTCACGCAGGCGGGACGGGTCACCGGCGTCGTGGCAGAAGGGTCCGGCGGCCCCGCGCACTACGGCGCGAGGAGGGGCGTGGTCCTGGCGACGGGCGGCTACGGCTGGTCGCCCGCTGCGGCGGACCTGGAGGGATTGCCGGACTTCGCCGAGGCGAGTCCTCCTTCGATCAGCGGGGACCACCTGGTGCTTGCTGAGTCGGTCGGCGCCGGCCTGGTCCGCGGGAGTGGCCCCCAGTTCTCCATGGGTGCGGAGCTCGACAGCTCGCTGACGCACCCCGGCACCGCAGAGGTCCTGTGCCAGCAGCTGTTCGACGTCATGGGGCTGCCGCACACGCTGGTGGTGAACCGGTCGGGACGGCGCTTCGGGGACGAGAGCTACTACGTCGGGATCAACGAGGCGCTCCGGCGCTGGGACGCCGTGCAGAAGCGCTGGGAGAACTTCCCCTGCTACCTCGTGGTCGACGAGCGCTTCCGGCGGACGTACCGGCTGGGTTCCCTGCAGCCGGGCGCGCCGTACCCGTCGTCGATCGCTCGAGCCGCGGATCTGCGCGGACTGGCCGCAATCCTCGGAATCGACGGTGAGGCGCTCACGAGAACCGTCGAGTTCTTCAACTTCCACGCCGAACGGGGCGAGGACCCCTCCTTCGGACGAGGTTCGCTGCCGTTCGTGCGACGTCGCTACGGCGACCCGTCGCACGAGCCCAACGCCAATCTCGGTCCCGTTGCGGAGCCGCCGTTCTACGGGCTCCCCCTGCGCCTGCTCGGAACGGGCATGTGCACATTCGGCCTGCGGACCGACGAGGACGGCCGTGTCCTGCGCCGTGACGGATCGGCCGTCCCAGGCCTGCACGCGACGGGCAACGCGGTCGCCACCACCGAGTTCCGCGGCTATGTCACCGGCTACGCCAACAGCCGCAACCTTGCGATGGCGCACCGGTCCGTGCGCGCCATGTCGGCCGCACCTGTCCAGGCACCAGCTCCACGCCGCTCTTCCTGAGCGGCGCAAACACTGTGAGAGGAAGCAGATGACGGCCAGTGGCCCCGAGAAGGTCGTGTACACGGCGACGGCGAAGGTGGCGGGCGGACGGTCCGGCCACGTGAAGACCAGCGACGGCTTCGTCGACTTGGACCTGCGACCGCCCGTCGAGATGGGTGGCCCGGGTGGCGCGACGAACCCTGAGCAGCTGTTCGCTGCCGGCTACGCCGCCTGCTTCCAGAGCGCGCTGATGGTGGCTGGCCGCCGCGCCGGCATCGACGCGTCGTCGTGCGAGATCGCCTGCGACGTGAGCATCGGTCCTGTGGGGAGGGCCTACGGCCTTGCCGTCGTCCTCACCGTCGAGGTGCCCGGGGTCGACGAGACGCAGGCTCGCGAGCTGGCGGACGCGGCGCACGCCGTGTGTCCGTACTCGAACGCGACGAGGGGCAACATCCCGGTCGAGATCGTCGCCCGGGCGGGTTGACATGCTTGCTCCACGCGCCGATGGCGGGTCAGGCGCTCATGCGTCCGCTGAGCTCCCGCGCCATTGCGCACACGCGGTCGATCGCACGCGACAGCATGGGTTCCTCGAATCTGCTGGCGGGGCCGCCGAGGCTCAGCGCTGCGATGGCTACGCCGTCCGCATCGAGTACGGGTGCCGCGACGGCCGCGACATCTTCGATGTAGTCCTCGACGCTCACGACATAGCCCGCTTCCCGGACGCGAGCGAAGTAGCGAGACAGATCTGCTCTCGACACCACGGTGCGACTGGTCAGCCGAGGCTGCTCCGACGCGACCAGGCGGGCCTCGATCTCGGGAGTAAACGCGGCGATCGCGACCGGCCCAGCGGCGACGTGGTAAGGCAGTACAGAACCCACGGTTACGCCATGGATACGGACAGGATTCCTGCCTACGACCAGCTCGATCGTCACAGCCCCATGGGGACCCGGAATCATCAGGAAGGACGTGTCGCCGAACTCTTCCGACAGCCGCCGCATGAGCGGCACGGCCTCGTTGCGAAGATCGAGATTGCCGCGCGCGATAGCGCCCAGGTACAGCAGAGGCATCCCGAGCCGGTAGCCGCCCGACTTCGTTCGCGTGAGCCATCCACACGAAAGCATGGTCTGCAGCAGGCGGTAGACGGTCGTCTTGTTGAGGCCCGTGTCCTCGGTGAACTCGCTGAGCGTGACCTCTGGGCGCTCGACGCTGAAGCTGTCCAGCAGGCGCGCCGCTTTCACGACCGACCCGACGATGTTCTTCGGATCGGTCGAGGACTCCACCTACGCACCGTACCGGTTCTCGCCATGCCATGCGTCCCCTGCGATCGTCCTGAAGCGGCGTCGACTGGAGTACCGAGCCATGGCAAAGGCCCCCGCTTGTTGTCACTGCAGGACTCACCGGCGAACTGCGCGCGCCGGGGAGCAGAGAGGTGATGCATTGGCTTCAGCGGATGTACTTGCGACAGTCGACTGGCGCGCTGACCCACACGATGTTGCGATTTCGGTGGATCCACCCTCGACCCCCGTCATCGCCTGATTCAGGGCGCGAATGCTCGGACGCGCTACGCAGTTTGAAGGCTGCCATCGCCGCCGGCGGCGATCCTGCTGCGTTGGCCAACGTCAGCGAGGAACCGCACAGCACGCCGCCAGAGGTCCTCCCGTCGTGAAGGGCTTGCTCACCGACGCCCTGAACGGACGGGATCCGGCACCCGCGCGGCGGAAGCAGCCAGGTCAGCGGCCTGCCACGCCTCCCAGCAGAAACCCTTCGGCTGTTACGACAGCGTGCTTCCCCGCGCGCCCCGAGTGGCTTGGCAGTGAACGGCACGCTGTGAGCGGAGGACCGAGTGACGACTGATCCGACAATGGGTGCCGGGCCGCGCGACGACGGGGTCTGCGGATCAAGAGGTTAGGGGTTCGAATCCCTTCGGGCGCACCCAGGCAAGTGCAGGTCGGAGGGGTCGCCGGTTCGGGCGGCTCCTCTTTCGCGTTTCTTACAGTCGCGTGCGCGCCGCGGTCGACGCCATCCCGGACCAGGCGCGGCAGCCGATCCCGTACCGGCTGTTCACCCCGGAGGTCTCCGGGCCGGATGTCGCCGAGACCGACTTCACCGCGTTTGCCAGCCAGATGCGACCTGCGGCACGCCCGCCAGGTCCGGCTGGTCGTCCGTCGAGTACGTCCGCCCATACGCCCGACTACTGATCCCAGCAGCCGGGTCGATGGCAAGAGCAACGGTGGATCCGGGGTTACTCCGGCGTGGGGTGCTCGCAACGTTCGGTCGAGTCGTGGACGAGTACCCGCTAACGTGCGAGCGCTGGCGGGAACGCACGGAGGAGGCCAAGGGTGGGTCCGGTACGGGTGGCCGGGGCGGCCATGACCGCGTTCGGGAAGATCCCGGGCAGGACGCTGCGCAGTCTCGCCGAGGAGGCCGTGCAGGGCGCGCTCGCCGACGCGGCGCTCGGGCCCGACGACGTGCAGATGGTGTTCTTCGGCAACGCCGCCGAAGGGCTGCTGTCCGGCCAGGAGATGATCCGCGGGCAGTCCGCGCTGCGGCACACCGGGCTGCTGGGCCGGCCCGTCGTCAACGTCGAGAACGCCTGCGCCTCGGCCACCACCGCCTTCCGCCTCGCCTGCATGGCGGTCGAGTCCGGCGCCGCGGACGTAGCGCTGGCCGTCGGTGCCGAGAAGCTCACGCACGCCGATAAAGCCCGACCGCTTGCGGCGATCGGGACGGCGATCGACCTGTCCGAGCCGCCCACCCTCGCCGGCCGCATCGCCGGGGACGAGGACCCGGCCGGGCCTCGGTCCTACTTCATGGATGTCTACGCCGCGATGGCGGCGGACTACACGAGGCAATCCGGCGCGACCGAGGCCGACTACGCCGACGTGGCGGTCAAGAACGGCCGGCACGGCGCGTTGAACCCCAAGGCGCAGTACCGGAACGGCGTCACCCGCGACGAGGTGCTGGCCAGCCGGCTGATCTCGCCGCCGCTGCGGCTGTTGATGTGCTCGCCGGTGAGCGACGGCGCAGCCGCCCTCGTCGTGTGCTCGGAGTCGTTCGCGCGACGTCACGGCGGTGCCGACGTGCGGGTGCGGGCCTGCGAGCTGCGGTCGGGGACCGACCGTGGCGCCGACGACCTCCCCGGAGTGACGTTGGCGGCGAATGCCGCGTACGAGGCGTCCGGGCTGGGCCCGAACGACGTGCACGTGGCCGAGGTGCACGACGGCGCCGCGCCGGCCGAGCTGATCGTGTACGAGCAGCTGGGGCTGTGCGCGCCGGGCGAGGGACCGAAGCTGCTCGCCTCCGGTGACACCGCGCTGGGCGGCCGCGTCCCGGTCAACACCGGCGGCGGCCTGCTGTCCCGCGGCCACCCGATCGGCGCGACCGGCTGCGCGCAGCTCGTCGAACTCGTCGACCAGCTGCGCGGACGGGCCGGCGCCCGGCAGGTACCGGACGCCCGCCTCGCCCTCGCGGAGAACGCCGGTGGCTACCTGGACACGGACTCGGCGGCGATCGGGGTCACGCTGCTCTCGCGCTGACCCCGACCGCCGCCGCTCTTGGTGCCTAGCTCGGCTTGCAGATCATGCCGCCGTCGATGGTGAGGATCGTCCCGTTGCAGTACGACGCCTCGTCCGAGGCCAGGTAGAGCAGGCCGTAGGCGATCTCCTCCGGCAGGCCCATCCGGCCCATCGGGTTCCAGGCGAAGCGGTTCTCCTCCGAGTTGAGGTAGTCGATGTACTCCTCGACCAGCGGCGTCTCGGTGTAGCCCGGGCAGACGACGTTGGTGCGGATCCCCTCCTTGCCGTACGCGACCGCCATGGACCGGGTCAGGTTGACCATCGCCCCCTTGGCCGCGGTGTAGGCATGCGCGTCCGGGTTGCCGACCAGACCCAGCACGCTCGCCACGTTGACGATCGAGCCGCCGCCGCGCTCGCGCATCGCGGGGACCGCATACCGGCTGCAGCTGACCACGGAGCCCAGGTTGATGGACATGACGTTGTCCCACTCCTCGACGCTGGACCCAGCCACGTCGAGCATCGAGTCCGGCCGCACCGCGCGGTAGTTGTAGCCCACCCCGGCGTTGTTGACGAGGATGTCGACACCGCCGAAGTTGCTGACCGCGGCCGCGATGGCGTCCTTGGCCGCGCCGTCGGACGACAGGTCGGCCGACACGGCGAGCGCATCGCCGCCGAGGTTGCCCACCGCCTTCACGGCCTCGTCCAGCGTCGACTGGGTACGGGCGACCCCGACGACCTTCGCGCCGGCCTGCGCGAACATCTCCATGGCCGCACGGCCGATCCCGGTGCTCGCGCCGGTGATGACGGCGACCTTGCCCTCGAGCCTGCCGTTCAACGTTCCTTGCACAGTTCCTCCAGTGGGTCCGCCGACGGCGCTCGTGGAGCAGACGCCTGACTGAGCCGGTCGGCAAGGGTCGGATGATTCGCCACCCTGGGCGGGGTACCGTTGCGCCCCCGCCACCGGTAGTGTGGCGCGCGTCACGTTAACCGGCCGCGTCTTCTGGGGCAATGGGGCTTCCACGCAAGAGTCCCGACGCGGCCGTCGTCCCCGTTGATACATCGGATGTGTAGGAGGATCGGGTGAGTGACCTGCAGCTGCTCGCGCTGCACGGCTTGGCCGTGAGAAGCGCCGGAAGTCCGAAGGCTGTGGCTGTGCTGCTGGGCCGGGAACCCGACGAGGTCCAGCAGGCGCTGGAGGCCGAGGTGGGGAACGGTCGGGCGGTCGGGGCCAAGGGCACGTTCATGGTCACCCCGCAGGGCCGCGCGTGGCTGGACGAGCAGTACCCGCAGGTCTTCGGGGCGCTGCGCGAGGACGTCGACGTGCTGGCCGCGGCGGACCGGTTCGAGCGCGTGAACCGCGACCTGCTCGCCCTGCTCACCGACTGGCAGAGCATGCCGGCCGGCGGCGAGCGCGTGCCGAACACGCACACCGACGCCGACTACGACCGGGCGATCCTCGACCGGCTCGGAGACCTGCACGACCGGGCGGCCAAGGTGCTGGACCGGCTCAGCAGCGCGGAGCCGCGGCTGGAGCACTACGTGCAGCGCCTGGACACGGCCTACGACAAGGCGCTGGCGGGCGAGACCGACTTCGTGAGCGGAGTGCGCGTCGACAGCTACCACGTGGTGTGGCACCAGATGCACGAGGACCTGCTGCGCATGCTCGGCCGGCAGAGGCAGGAGTGACGGCCACCGTGGCAGTGGAACGCGTCGTCTTGCTCGACGGGTCCGTCGCACTGGGCAAGGACGTGCTCGGCGGCAAGGCGTGGGGGATCGTCCGCATGCGGCGGCTCGGGCTGCCGGTGCCAGGGGCGTTCGTCCTGCCCGTTACCGAGTGCCACCGCTACCACGAGAACGGCCGGCAGTTGGACGACGAGACGTGGCAGGCGGTGCTCGAGGGCCTGCGCCGCCTCGAGCAGGAGACCGGGCGCCGGCTCGGCGACCCCGCCGCGCCTCTGCTGGTCAGCGTCCGCAGCGGAGCTCCCGTGAGCATGCCCGGGATGATGGACACCGTCCTCAACCTCGGGATGACCGACGAGGTGGAGCGCACGCTGGCCCAGGTGTCGGGCGATCCGGACTTCGCGTGCGACACCCACACGCGGTTCTGCTCGCAGTTCGGCCGCATCGTGCTCGGTGCGGACGTGGACGCGCCGGGACCCGGTTCCGACGCCGAGCGCACCCGCGCAGAGATCCGAGGGGACTGCGGCCGGGACGTGCCGCGTGACCCGCTCGAGCAGCTGCGGCAGGCCATCAGCGCCGTCTTCGACTCCTGGCGCAGCCGGCGTGCGGTCGCCTACCGCAAGCACTGGGGGATCAGCGAGGAGGGCGGGACCGCCGTCACCGTGCAGGCCATGGTGTTCGGCAACCTCGGCGAGGGGTCGGGAACCGGGGTCTTCTTCACGCGTGACCCGCTCACCGGCGCAGCCGAGCCCTACGGGGAGTGGCTGCCCGGCGGACAGGGCGAGGACGTGGTGAGCGGTACGCACGCCGTCCAGACGCTGGCCCACTTGGCCGCGCAGCTCCCCGACGTGCACGCCGAGCTGCTCTCAATCGGGCGCACGCTCGAGCGCGAGCACGGCGACGTCCAGGACATCGAGTTCACCGTCGAGCGCGGCCGGCTGTTCCTGCTCCAGGCCCGGGCGGCCAAGCGGTCACCCGCCGCTGCCGTGCGTACCGCGGTCGACTTCGCCGAGGCCGGGGCCGTCGACCGGGCGACAGCCCTGCGGCGGGTCACGCCCGAGCAGGTGTCCTCGGTGCTGCAGCCCCGGCTGGCCGGCGGCGCCGACTCCGCCGAGGTGCTCTCCCGTGCGGAGCCGGCCTGCCCGGGGGTCGCGTCCGGCGTCGTGGTCACCGACAGCGAGGCCGCCGCCGCGGCTGCCGCCGAGGGGCGCGACGTCGTGCTCGTCCGCCCGACCACGAGCCCGGAGGACATCACCGGGATGATCGCGGCGCGGGCCGTCGTCACCGAGCTCGGCGGGTCGACCTCGCACGCGGCCGTCGTCACGCGGGCGCTCGGCCGGCCGTGCGTGGTGGGCGCCGGCAGCGGGGCCACCGCCGGGTGGTCCGGCCGGGAGGTCACCGTCGACGCCACCAAGGGCGTCGTGTACGCCGGGCGCCTGCCGACCGAGGCCGTCCGGGTCGAGGACGACCCGTCGCTGTCGCGCCTGCTCGAGTGGGCCCGCGAGGCCAGCCCCGTGCAGGTCGTGGAGGAGCCGGAGGACGGCACGCGTGACCTCGACGCTGCGGGGGTCGCACTGGCCGCCGACGAGGCACCGGACCGGTCCCGGATCGTCGAGGCGATCGCCGGCAACCGCAGCGTGCGCGGCTCGATCCTGGCCTGCCCCGCGGGTGCCGACGCTGTGCTCGACTCGGGCGTGCGCACCGTCGTCACGTGCCCCGGGCAGCCCCCGCTCGTCCTGCTGCTGCACCTCCTGCACGCCGACGCCCGCCGCCGCGAGGCCGCGGCATGAGCCTGACGGCGAGCGACCTGCAGGCGCTCCTGGCCGCGTTCGACGCTTCCGCGTGGGACGAGATGCGGCTCAGCCTCGCTGGCGAGCAGGTGCAGCTCAGCAAGACCGGGCGGCCGCCGGCCGGCAGCGAGATCGCAGGGGCGGGGGGCCGCTCAGCGGCGGCGGAGCCCGGCGACCTCCCGGCGCCGCCGCTTGCGGGCGTCGACGCCGCGCGGCTGCCACCGCCCGTCGAGGAAGGAGCCGTCGGAGCCCCCGCCGAGGTCGCCTCGGTAGCCGCCGTCGAGGCGGCGGAGCGCCGGTCCGAGGCGCTCCTGGAGAACACGACGGGCACCCACCGGGTGACCGCGCCAAGCGTCGGGCTGTTCTGGCGCGCTCCCGACCCGTCCGCCCCGCCGTTCGTCGAGATCGGGCAGCGTGTCGAGCCGGACGACCCGGTCTGCATCGTGGAGGTGATGAAGCTGTTCAACCACGTCCAGGCAGGAGTGACCGGCACGGTCCGCTCCGTCGAGATCGAGAACGGCGCGATGGTGGAGCACGGTCAGGCGCTGTTCGTCATCGAGAAGGAGGCCTGACCCGCATGTCGCTGCGCCGTGTCCTTGTCGCCAACCGTGGCGAGATCGCCGTCCGTGTCATCCGTGCCTGCGCCGACGAGGGCATCGAGAGCGTCGTCGTGGTCTCCGAGGTCGATCGCGACTCGCGCGCCGCGCTCGTCGCCGACCGCGCCGTCTGCATCGGTCCGGCCGCCGCCTCCTCGAGCTACCTCGACGTCGGCCGCGTCGTCGCGGCCGCGCTGGGCACCGGCTGCGACGCCATCCATCCCGGCTACGGGTTCCTCTCCGAGCGCCCGGAGCTGCCGGAGGCGTGCGCGGAGAACGGGCTGGCCTTCGTCGGCCCGTCGGCCGACACGATCCGGCGCGGTGGGGACAAGGCCGCTGCCCGCCGGATCGCCGCGTCGCTCGGCATCCCGGTCGGCGCGGGCAGCGACACGATCGACGACGCCACGACCGCACAGGAGATCGCCGACCGGGTCGGCTACCCCGTAGTACTCAAGGCCGCGGCCGGTGGCGGCGGGCGCGGCATGGTGCTCGTCGAGGGGCCTGAGGGGCTCGCGCAGTCCTTCGAGAACGCCAGCCGCGAGGCGCAGGCGGCATTCGGCGACGGGCGGATGTACCTGGAGCGGTTCATCACCCGGGCCCGGCACGTCGAGGTGCAGGTGCTCGCCGACCAGCACGGCAACGTGGTCCACCTCGGCGAACGCGACTGCTCCGCGCAGCGGCGCTACCAGAAGCTGGTGGAGGAGGCGCCGGCGACGTCCGTGCCCGTGGAGGTGCGCCGGTCGCTGCACGAGGCGGCGGTCGAGCTGGCCCGGGCCCTGGACTACGTCGGGGCCGGGACCGTCGAGTTCGTCGTCGACGCCGACACGGGGCAGTACGCGTTCCTCGAGGTCAACACCCGGGTTCAGGTCGAACACCCGGTGACGGAGATGGTGACCGGGATCGACATCGTGCGGGCGCAGCTGCAGATCGCCGGCGGCGAGCCGCTGCGGTTCCGGCAGTCCGACGTGCGGCTCGACGGGCACGCGGTCGAGGTCCGGGTGAACGCCGAAAACCCGAGCCGTGGATTCGCGCCGAGTCCGGGCACGGTCACGCGCTGGGTGGAACCGGTCGGCGGGGGACTGCGGATCGACACGCACTGCTTCGGCGGCTACCGCATCCCCCCGCACTACGACTCGCTGCTCGCGAAGGTCATCGCCCACGGAACCGACCGCGAGCAGGCGCTGCGCCGGCTCGACCGGGGGCTGCGCCACCTGGTCGTGGAGGGCGTGTCCACGACCGTGCCGATGCTGCTCGCCGTCATCGACTCGGCCGACTTCCGGGCCGGCACGCACCACACACGCTGGGTCGAGCAGGACCTGATGCCCTCCCTTGCCGCGGACGCGGGCACCGGCGGCGCCCGAGCCGGTCAGCCGGTGCCCGCCGCGGTATGAGCGGTTCCGCGAACCTCGCGCTGCTGCTCGACGGCCCGGCGCGCGCACGCGGCGACGCGCCAGCGGTGCTCCTCGGCGACCGGCCGGTGCGCTCCTGGGCCGGGTTGGCCGGCGCCGTCGCGCGGCGCGCCGGCGCCCTGGGTACGACGTTCGGTATCCGCCCGGGCGACCGCGTCGCGCTCGTCGCCGCGAACTGCCCCGAGTACCTCGAGTGGCTGCTGGCGATCTGGCACGCCGGCGCGGTCGCCGTGCCGGTGAGCGGCCGGCTGCACGCCCGCGAGGCGGCGGCGCTGCTGGCCGACTGCAGCGCACCGCTGTGCGTGGCGACCGACGACCTCGCCGGGGACCTGGCCCCGCTGCTCGCACCGCGGACGCGACTGCTGGTCGTCGGTGCGGACGACGAGCGCGCCACGGCGTCCGCCGAGCCGATC
The DNA here is from genome assembly GCA_040902655.1 of Mycobacteriales bacterium. Classification (NCBI taxonomy): domain Bacteria; kingdom Bacillati; phylum Actinomycetota; class Actinomycetes; order Mycobacteriales; species Mycobacteriales bacterium. Next base: position 100,012 of record JBBDWV010000005.1, on the reverse strand, counting down.
GAGCCGGTCCGCCGCAGCGCCGTGGACGACGCGTGGATCTTCTACACCTCCGGGACGACCGGTCAGGCCAAGGGCGCCCGGCTCAGCCACGGCAATCTGCTCGCGATGAGCGCGGCCTACTATGCCGACGTCGCCGACGTCGGCGCGCGCGACACGTTCGTGCACGTCGCCGCGCTCAGCCACGCCTCCGGGCTGTTCGCCCTGCCGTTCCTCGCCCGGGGCGCCACGCAGGTGCTGCCGGTCTCGGCGGGCTTCGACGCGGCCGAGCTGTTCGACCTGGTGGGCCGGCAGGATCGATCCAGCTTCTTCCTCCCGCCGGTGCTGCTCCGCCGGCTCACCGCCGCGGTGGAGCGGGCGCCGGTGCCGTCGGCGGTCGACCGGCTCGGCACCGTCCTCGTCGGCGCCGCGCCGGTGCTCGGCGACGACCTGCGCCGCGGCCTCGCGGCTCTGGGTCCCCGGCTGTGGAACGGCTACGGGCAGGGCGAGAGCCCGTGCACGATCACGGCGATGCCGGCCGCCGCGACGGCCGCCGCGCTCCACGAGCCGGATCGTCTCGGCTCCGTCGGCACCGCCCGGTGGGCGACCCGGGTCCGCGTCGTCGACGCCGATGACCGCCCGCTCCCACCCGGTGAGGTGGGCGAGGTCGTCGTGGACGGCCCGACCGTGATGACTGGCTACCTCGGACGCCCGGACGCCACGGCGGAGACGCTGCGCGGCGGATGGCTGCACACCGGAGACCTCGGCCGGTTCGACGAAGCCGGGCACCTGACGCTGGTCGACCGGGTCAAGGACGTCGTCATCACCGGCGGCTACAACGTCTACCCGCGCGAGGTGGAGGACGTCCTGGTGGACGACCCCGCCGTCGCCGAGGCAGCGGTCGTCGGCGTCCCCGACGCCGAGTGGGGGGAGCGGCTGGTGGCGTTCGTCGTGCCGACGCCGGTGCAGCAGCCCGACACCGACGCCCTGGATGCGCGGTGCCTCGCGTCGATCGCCCGACACAAGCGGCCGACGCAGTACGTGGTGGTGGAGGCGCTCCCGCGCAACGCCGCCGGCAAGGTGCTCAAGACAGCGCTGCGCGGCCAGGTGCCCGCCGCCGACGGACAGGACGCTGATGACCACTGACGTGGAGATCCTCGACACGACGCTGCGCGACGGCCAGCAGAGCCTGTGGGGGATGCGGATGCAGGCGGGCATGGCCCTGCCGGTCGCCCACCTGCTCGACCAGACCGGTTTCCGCGTCATCGACTATGCGGGCAGCTCGATGTTCGAGGTGCTCGTGAAGTACTGCCGCGAGAACCCATGGGAGGGGCTCGACCTCGTTCGGGAGCGGATCCGGCGGACCCCGATGCGCGGCGGGATGCGGGGGAACGCGGCGGTCTCGTTCGGCGTGACGCCGGACGCACTCATGGACCTGTGGATGCGCCGGCTCAACGAGCACGGCGTCCGGTCCTTCTGGATCTACGACGTGCTGTACGGGGTGCAGAACTTCGCTCGGCTCGGCCGGGTGGCCAAGGAGTATGGCTCGGAGATCGCCGGGACCGTCTTCTACACGATGTCGCCGGTGCACACCGATGAGTACTTCGCGGCACGGACGGCGGAGATGGCGGCGGTGCCCGAGATCGACACGATCCTGTTCTACGACACGGCCGGGAGCCTGCACGTCGACCGGCTCCGCACGCTGGTGCCGACGATCGTCGACGCCGCCGGGGGCAAGCCGGTCGAGTTCCACTCCAACAACCTCATGGGGCTGTCCGGCCTGGCCTACGCCGAGTCCGTCCGGCACGGCGTCACGATCCTGCACACCGCCAGCCGGCCGATGGCCAACGGACCCTCCGTCCCGTCGACCGAGAGCGTCGTGCGCAACCTCGAGATGGTGGGCTGCATGCACTCGATCGACACGGCGCTGCTGCCGCCGGTCGCCGAGCACATGCGGGCCGTCGGGACGGCCGTCGGCTATCTGGTCGACCAGGTCAGCGAGTACGACCTGTTCAACACCACGCACCAGGTCCCGGGCGGCATGGTCGGCACGCTCAAGGCCCAGCTGACGCAGCACGGCATGGACCACCGGCTCGACGAGGTGCTCGAGGAGACCGCGGCCGTCCGGCGCGAGCTCGGTTACCCGGTCATGGCGACGCCGCTGAGCCAGCTGGTCGGTACGCAGGCCGTCCTCAACATCGTCACCGGCAGCCGGTACAGCCACGTCCCGGACGAGGTGATCGGCTACGCCGCCGGGCACTACGGCACGCCACCGGCCCCGGTCGACCAGGATGTCCTCGACCGGATCATGGCGGCGCCGCGCGCGCAGCGCGTCGTCGACAACCCGCCCGAGCAGCCGACGCTGGAGGAGCTGCAGAAGCGGCACGGCACGACCGACGGCGACGAGCTCGTGCTGCGGGCGCTGCTGCCGGAGCCGGCTCTGGCCGCGATGCGCGCCGCCGGGCCGGTCCGCCGGGACTTCCCGCTCGCGTCGCCGGAGGTCGACGAGGTGCGCGCGCTGCTCGCCGCGACGCGGACGCCGTACGTCCGGGTCGTCACCGAGAGCATGGACCTCGAGTTGCGCCGGTCATGACCGACGCGACCCGGAGGTGGGCCGGAGCGGCGCTGTTCGACTGGGACGGCACGATCGTCGACAGCAAGCAGGCGCTCGTCGCGGCCTGGCATGACGTCACGCAGGAGCACCTCGGTCGGCGCTGGCCGCTCGACGACGATGACGTGCGGCTGGTGCTGAGCCGCCGTGGCACCGAGGTGTTCCCCCGCCTGTCCGACGACCCGGTGGTCGTTCGGGCGCTGGAGGACGGCTTCACACCCGCCTACGAGCGGCACGCCACCGACGGCGTCCGCCCCTTCCCGGGCGCGGTCGCCCTGCTGGAGGACCTGCACGAGCGCGGGATCGCGGTCGGCGTGGTGACCAGCAAGGCGCGGGCCCGGTACGTCGCCGACGCCGACCGCGGGCGTCTGGCGCATCTCGTGAGCGCTGTGGCGTGTGCCGAGGACGTCGCCCGGGGCAAGCCCGACCCGCAGGCGGTGCACCAGGTGCTCGAGGCTCTCGACGTCGCGGCCGACGCGGCCGTGATGGTGGGCGACACCGGCGTCGACATCGCGACCGGTCGCGCCGCCGGCGTCGCCTCCATCGGCGTCACGTGGGGCTCCAGCGACGCGGAGGCGCTACGGGCTGCCGGAGCCGACGACGTCGTCGGCTCGTTTGACGAGCTCCGCGCCGCACTGGTTCGGCACCGCCTGCTGCGCTGAGGCTACGCACGCCGACGGCCCGCACACGTCTCGGGCCGAGAGACCCAGGGCCCCACGGACGCGCCGAGGGCCCGCACCGGTGCGGTGCGGGCCCACTGCGCGTCGCTCACTCCTCCCGGCCGGCCCCCTTGCGGAGCCGCAGGACGTCCTCGCGCAGCAGCCCGGCGCCCTGGTCCTTGAGCGCGAAGGAGTTCGCCTGAGTGCGGCGGTACAGCTCGTGCACCCGGGGGTCGTCCGGGTGGTTCTTCACCCACGTGTCGTCGAGGTGGCGCAAGCCGTCCTCGAGCGTCGGCACCCGCAGCGCCCTGGCCGCCTCGTTGCACTGCTCCTGGGTGAGCTTGCCCTGAGTCGTGGTGTACAGCGCCGTCTTCTGCGGCAGCGACGTGCTGCCGCCGCGGATCGGGCCGACGCTCTCGGTCCACTCGTCGTCCCCGAGCACGCTGTACGGGATGGTCGACCACATGTCGCCGCGGGCGTTCGACCCCTTCGCCATGTGGTACTCGTTGCCCTGCTGCGACCGCAGCGAGATGTACCCGACGAGCTCGGCGATGAGGTGGTTGCCGTACTCGTCGTTGAACATCGGCTTGAACCGCTGCACGCGGTCCTCGACGGTGTACCAGTCCTGCTGGTCGTAGACGCCCGCGATGTGCGCGAGGTCCTTGGGCACGTTGTAGTACACCAGCAGGCCGGAATCGATCATCTGGTCACGGGACCAGCCGGCGACCTGCTTCCACAGCCCCTGCGTCGCCGCATGGATGCTGTCTCGCAGGTGGTCCAGGTAGTCGGCCAGCTCAGAGGCGCTGTCCATGTGCACCGGGAGGTACCCGTCCGAGAGGTAGTCGGAGGTGTACAGCCCGACGGCGTACATGTTGTCGTGGTTGTAGCTGGGCTGGGCCTCGAAGCTGGCCCAGTCGTCCACGATGTTGAAGTGGGTGTCCTTCATGAACACCGGCATCGTGATGTTGTTGAGCTCGACGTCGGCCGCCACCCCGTCCAGCCAGGGCAGGTCGCTCTCGGCCAGGTCGACGAACTCGCGCACGAGCATCTCGCCCTGCGCCACCTTGTAGGGGCCGGAGTTGTGGATGCCCAGGCGGCACTCGGAGTTCTTCAGGAAGGCGTACTGGCTCACGGCGGCCAGGAACTGCGCGACCGCGGTGTGCAGCTTGTCGCCCGGCTTGGTGCCGAGCGCGTCGGCCTCGAACACCTGCACCTGACGCTCGGGCAGCAGCTGCGCCGACAGGCCCGCGTCGGTCGGCAGGATGTGCGCGTGGTTGCGGTGGTAGCTGAGGTTCAGCCGGCGCGTGAAGTCGAGGACGTACATGACGTCGTCGAGCGCATCCGTCGGCTTGAGCATCCCCATGTCCATGAGCATCTGCCGGCCACCGAGGTAGAACTGCTCGATAATGCCGTTGGTGATGATGTTCGCCGAGGTGGACCGCTCGCGCGCGTAGTCGCCGATCTCCTCCGCCGGCATCGCTGCCTCGATCTTGCGGAAGAGGTCGGGGTAGCGGTACCACGCGTTGAGGTACGACAGCGCGATGTAGGGGTTGACCGGGAAGAGCTTGGACTCCTGCACGGTGCGGGCGGTGCACTGGAAGTAGAAGGCGTCGCTGGCCTTGCGGATCCAGGCGTTGGCCTCGAGCAGGTCGGCATAGCTGTGCTTCGTGGGCATCGCGGGAGTCCTCTCAGTCGACCTGGATGATGCGGGCGCGACCTGCGTCGTCCCGCTCGGCGTAGGCATCCGCGGCCGGCCGCGAGTACTCGACCAGCACCCGGTCGCCCTCCTTCAGCCCGTCGAGCTCGGCCGCCATGAGGCACGGGATGTTGTACTCGCGGGTGAGGATGCCCAGGTGGGACCGGACGGTTCCGCCCATGCAGATGACGCCGGTGAACTGCTCGAGGATCGGCGCCGTGAGGGTGCCGCCGGAGTCGTCGATGACGGCGATCGTCCCGTCCGGCACGCCGTTGAGGAGCATGTCCATCACCACGTCGACCGTGCTGATGAGCCGGGCTGTGCCGGTGATGTCGCTCTTGGCATGGAAGACGTTGTCACCGGCGCCGACGATCAGGCGGCCCTGCTCGTCGCGCGGCTGCTGGCCGCTGTCGCCGATGACGCCCTCGGGCTTGTACTTGTCCGGCTCCTCCACGGCGGAGACCTGCGCCGAGGCCTCGAACCGGTAGCCGGTCGCCAGCATGGCGGCCTCGATGCGCACGAAGTCCTCCCGCGTCAGCTCGAGCGAGGGATCGCCGACCGCCTCCTCCCAGCTCTTCCCGGACGCGGCCAGCCGTTCGGCCACCAGTTTGCGGACCGCGGAGTGGAAGAACTCCACGGTCGGGTTCATCGCCGCCCCGCCCCACTTGTCGGGGATGGCGCCGGTCTCCGTCATAAACCCTCCTCCAAGAGGCCCGCGGCCGTCGCGGTCTCCGCTAGACATCCGATGCTTCGTGCAGCGGCCCGCCATGCGTTTGGCGGGCAGTGCGGCGGCTCTGCTGATCGATCCCGTGTCCCCCTGCATGTGTCGCCGGCGTCGAAAGGACGCCTCGTAGGCGGAAATGTAGCGTACGTCACACTGATACGCAGCACCGTCCGCAGCTCGGTCCGACGCCGGCAGCGGTGCGTCTTGACGTCCGTCCCCTGCACGGTGGAGCCTGCAGACCTCGGATGTCCTCTGCTCGCAAGTCCCTCGCCGACAAGGAGCGCACGTGGCAGTGGTGGTGAGCGGGGGCACGCGCGGTATCGGGCTGGAGATCGCCGCCGCCCTCGCGACCCCCGGTGCGACCGTCGTCCTTGGCTACCACCGGGACGCTGCCGTCGCCGCGGCCGCTCGCGACCGTGTCGCGGCGCGGGGCGCGCACCCGGTCACGGTGCCGTCCGACGTCGGCACGCCGGAGGGCGCGGCCGAGCTTCTCGCCGCCGTGCCGGACGGCGAGAACGTCGACCAGCTCGTGCACTGCGCGGTCGAGGTCGTCCCCGGCGACGCCACCGAGGCCGACCCCGGGCGGTTCGACCACGCCGTCGCCGTCAACGGCATGGGGCTGCTGCACCTCACGCGGGCGGCACGCCCCCGGCTGCGGCGAGGCAGCCTCGTGCTGTTCGTGTCCAGCCGAGGCGGCCGGGTGGTGATCCCCGGCTACGCCGCGGTCGGCGTCGGCAAGGCCGCCGGTGAGGCGCTGGTGCGCTACCTCGCGGTCGAGCTGGCGCCGCAGGGCGTGCGGGTGAACGCCGTCGCACCCGGCATGCTCGACACGGCTGCGGTGCGCACGCTGTTCGGCGACCGCACCGAGGCCGTGCTCGCAGCGAAGGCCGACAGCATCCCGGCCGGGCGCGGGCTCCGGCACGACGACTACCTCGGGTTGGTGGCCTTCCTGGCCTCGCCCGCGGCGGAAATGGTCACGGGTCAGACGATCGCCGTGTACGGCGGCGCCGACCTGTTGGGCTGACGGTTCCCGCCGTCGTGGCGGGTCTTTCTCGAGGAGGAGCACGTGCAGGTCGGTTCACTCATCCGCATCGCGGCCCGACGGTTCGGCGACGCGCCGTGCCTGACCGCGGACGGGCGCACCGTCTCCTTCGCCGAGTTCGACCGGGCCACCGACCGCGTCGGTAACGCGCTGCTCTCCAGCGGTCTCGTGCCCGGCGACCGGGTGGGCGTCATGCTGCCGAACGGCATCGAGGGCCTGGTCGTCTACTACGCGCTGGCCAAGGCCGGGCTCGTGCGCGTGCCGTTGAACCATCGCGAGACCCCGGCGGAGTGGACCTACAAGCTCACCGACTCGGGCTCGCGCGGGCTGGTCCACAGCGGCACGCCGATCGACGGCCCGGACCTGGTGCAGTCCTGGGACCCGCAGTGGCTCGAGGCGACGGCGTGGTCGGGTGACGCGCCGCCGTGCGACGTCGCGCGGGACGTGGAGGCGCCGTACCGGCTGGGCTACACGGGGGGCACCACCGGCAAGCCGAAGGGCGCCGTGCTCACCATGCGCAGCGAGCACGCCGAGCTCGCGCACTTCCTCGTCGACCTGCTGCCTGGTGTCGGCCCCGGTGACGTCATGCTCCACGCTGCGCCGGTCATCCACGCCAGTGGCGCGTTCTTCCTCCCGCACCTGGTCCGCGGGGCGCACAACGTCGTGCTGACGACGTGGGACCCGTCGGCCTACCTGGAGGAGCTGCAGCGCACCGGGGCGACCGCGTCCTTCCTCGTCCCCACGATGATCGCCATGGCAGTCGACGAGCCCGGAGCGGAGTCGCTCTCGGTGCCGAGGCTGCGCCGGCTGTGCTGGGGCGCGTCTCCCATGGCGCCGACGGTCACCGAGCGCGCCCAGCAGGTCTTCGGCCGGGTGCTCGCGCAGACCTACGGCCAGGCCGAGGCGCCGATGGCCATCAGCGTGCTGCAGCCCGAGGAGCACGACCGGGTCGGTTCGGCCGGACGTCCGTACTCGCTCGTCGAGGTGCGCGTGGTCGACGAGGACGACCGAGAGGTACCGCTCGGCGAGTCCGGGGAGGTGGTCACGCGCGGGCAGCACGTGATGAGCGGATACTGGAACCGCCCGGAGGCCAGCGCCGGGGCGTTGCGCGGCGGCTGGCTGCACACCGGCGACATCGGCCGGATGGACGAAGAGGGCTTCCTCTACCTGGTCGACCGCCGCAACGACGTCATCATCACGGGCGGGTCGAACGTCTACCCGCGCGAGGTCGAGGACGTGCTCAGCGCCCACCCGGCGGTGCGCGAGGCGGCCGTCGTCGGCCTGCCCTCGGAGCGGTGGGGCGAGCTGGTGCACGCCGTCGTCGCGCTGCGCCCGGGCGCCCGGGCGAGCGAGGAGGAGCTTCTCGCGTTCGTCGGGGAGCGGATCGCAGGCTACAAGCGGCCGCGCAGCGTCGCGGTGTGGGACGCGCTCCCGAAGAGCCCGGCGAACAAGATCCTGCGTCGCGAGGTGCGGGATGCCGAGCGTGCGCGCGTGCAGTCGGTGCCGCGGTGACCTCGGCCGCCGCGCGCCGGCACCGCCTCGACGGCGTCTACAACCTGCGTGACCTGGGTGGCCTGCCGACCGAGGACGGCGGGACGACCCGGCGTGGGCGGCTGTTCCGCAGCGACAGCCTGCAGTCGGTGACGGCCGAGGGCGCCACCCTGCTGCACGAGCGGCTCGGCGTACGCGCCGTCGTCGACCTGCGCGGCGAGGAGGAGGTGCTCAGCGAGGGGCGCGGACTGCTCGCCGAGCGCGACGTCCGGTACGTCAACCTGCCGCTGGTGCAGGAGGACGGCTCGCTGCTGAGCTACCTCGAGGACGGGCGCACCGTCGACCTGGTGCCCCGTTACCTGTCCTACCTGGACTCGCCGGGACGGGCGATGCTGCGCGCGATCGAGCTGCTCAGCGAGGCCGAGACGCTGCCGACGGTGTTCTTCTGCGCAGCGGGCAAGGACCGTACCGGCGTGCTGTCGGCGCTCGTCCTGCGCCTGGTCGGCGTGCGGGCCGAGGCGGTGGTGGACGACTACCTGCTCAGCGCGGAGAGCGCCGAGGTGATCCTGCGCGAGCGGCTGATGCCGTCGCCGGCCTATGCCCGCAACATCGCCACGCTGCCGCGGGAGGTGTACACCGCGGAGGCGGCGACCATGCGCCGCTTCCTGGTCGCGCTCGACGAGCGGTACGGAGGCGCCGAGCGGTGGGCGCTCGATCAGGGGCTGGCACCCGAGATCCTGGCTCGGGTGCGCGCCGCCCTTCGCGAGGAGCATCGCCGCTGACGACCGGGCGGGCGCAGGGCGGGCGGCGCCCCGGTGTCAGCCTGGTGGTGGCTCGACCAGACGCTCGTGCAGCCGCTGCACCACGGACGGCTCCAGGCCGGCGTCGACGAGGAAGCCCCGCACGGAGCCGAACTGCGCGTCGACCTCGGTGAGGAAGTGCGTCATGGTCTGCGCCTCGCAGGCGTGGACGTCGACGGGCAGCCGGTCGATGCGGTCGGCGTAGGACGGCAGCCGGCGCAGCCGGGCCAGGATCTGCGGGACGGCGGGCGCGCTCGCCGCGTAGTCCTCGGCGACCACCTCCGCCGGGACGCCCACGGCGCGCAGCACCAGCGCCGTCGTCACCCCGGTCCGGTCCTTGCCGGCGGCGCAGTGCACGACGGCCGGGAGTCCGTCGTCGGCGAGCATCCGGAAGGCCTGCACCAGAGACCCCGCGCTGACCGACAGGTAGCCGAGGTAGTGCTGCACCAGCGTGTCGAGGGCCAGGTCAGGGATCGCCCGGTCGTCCTTGCTGTCCAGCGGCAGGTTCACGTGCCGGACCGGGGAGCCGGCCAGCAGCCCGCGGCCCTCCCGCTCCACCTCGGCCGGTCCGCGCAGGTCGACGACCAGCCGCAGCCCGAGCCGCTCGACGAGCGCCTCGACGTCGTCCGTCGTGAGCTCCTGCATCGTGTCGCTGCGGAAGAGCATCCCGGAACGGGTCCGGCCGCCGTCCTCGGTCGAGAGCCCGCCGAGGTCGCGGAAGTTGTACGTGCCGGCCGGCTGCCACCCCGGCGTCACGACAGGCGTTCCAGCACCGTCGCGTTGGCCATTCCGCCGCTCTCACACATCGTCAGCAGCCCGTACCGGCCCTGCCGCGCGTCGAGCGCGTCCAGCAGCGTGGCGAGCAGCCGACCGCCGGAGGCGCCGACCGGGTGGCCGAACGCGATCGCGCCGCCGTGCACGTTCACCCGCTCGGGATCGGCGCCGGTCTCGCGCAGCCAGGCCAGGACCACCGGTGCGAAGGCCTCGTTGACCTCGCTGGCGTCGATGTCGTCGATGCCGAGCCCGGTGCGGGCCAGCACGCGCTGCGTCGCCGGGATCACCCCGTGCAGCATGAGTACCGGGTCGACGCCGACCACGGTCCCCCGGACGACGGCCGCGCGCGGCCGCAGCCCGAGTCGGTCGGCCACGTCCTCGGCGACGACGAGCGCGGCACTGGCCCCGTCGCTGACCTGCGACGACGACCCGGCGGTGACGACCCAGCCGATCTCGGGATGGCGCTGCGCCGCCTGCTCGTCGTGGAAGGCCGGCCGGAGCCGGGCCAGCGCCTCGACCGAGGTGTCCGCGCGGATGCCCTCGTCGGTGTCGAGGACGGCGCCGTCCGAGCGACGCACCGGCGAGATCTGCGCGCGAAGCGCCCCTGCCTGCTGTGCCTCGGCGGCACGTCGGTGCGAGCGCACCGACCAGGCATCGCTCGCCTCGCGGCTCACGTTCCACCGGGCGGCGATGAGCTCGGCGGAGATGCCCTGCCGGACCAGCCCCTTGGGGTAGCGCGCGCGCAGCCGCGGACCGAGCTCGTCCCGACCGAGCCGGTTGGCCTTCATGGGGACGGTGCTCATCATGTCGACGCCGGCGGCGACGACGACGTCCTGCTCGCCGGCCATGACGGCCTGGGCCGCGAACTGCACGGCCTGCTGCGCCGACCCGCACTTGCGGTCGATCGTCGTGGCCGGCACGTGCTCGGGCCAGCCGGCCGCCAGGGCGGCGTGCCGGGCGATGTTGCCGGATTGCTCGCCCACCGGCAGCACGCAGCCAGCCACGACGTCGTCGACCATTCCGGGGTCGATCCCGGTGCGCTGCTGCAGGGCCTCGAGCACGCCGGCGAGCAGGTCGACCGGGTGCACGCCGACCAGCGCGCCGCCCTCCTTGCCCTTGGCGAACGGCGACCGGACGACGTCGACGACCACGGCGCGGCGGGTCACCTGCTTCTCCAGCTCATCGGCGCAGGGTGACGCTCACGTCACCGGAGCGGGTGGACAGCGACCGGGCTGTCGTCGAGGCGACGAGGTCGCGCACCCACGCGGTGTGCGGCGAGACGTCGGCCGGCAGCCGCTGCGGCACCGGTCCGGCGGCGTACATCGCGTCCACGTCCGGGCCGGGCATGAGGTAGCGCAGCAGCAGTTCCTCGTCGGACAGCGCCTCGCCGTACTCGCGCCGGATCTCGGCCAGCGTCGGCTGCGGCGGCGGGTTGTCCCGGATGAAACGGCCGCGCTGGCTGCCGAAGGCACGGTCGAGCACCTCGGGGTCCACGGTCCCGGGTGGGGGGCCGAGGTGCCCGGCCAGGTACACGAGGTTCTCGTCGGGGATGACGCCGTAGCGCTCGCCGTTGACGACGTTGAGCATGGCCTGGATGCCGACGAGCTGGCTGAACGGCGTCGCCATCACCGGGTAGCCCATCTCGGCCCGGACCACCTCCACCTCCTCCAGCACGGCCGGCAGACGGTCCTCCATCCCGTAGGTGCGCAGTTGGTTGAGCAGCGTCCCGGTCATGCCGCCGGGCAGCTGCTGGTGGTAGACCGCCAGCCGGAACTCGGCCGGAGCGCCGGTTGCGTAGCCCTCGGCGGCGGCGACGGCGCGGAAGTGCTCGGCGACCTCGGGCAGCCGGGAGTCGTCGATCGCGACGTCGTGCCCCAGCCGACGCATGTTGTCCAGCGTCGCCTCGGTGGACGGCATCGACGGGCCGTTGGCGAGCGTCGACACCGCGGTGTGCACGATCGTCACGCCGGCCTCGGCTCCGGTCAGGTAGTTGATGGTGCCGAGCCCGGTGGTGTTGTGGAAGTGCATCTCCAGCGGCACGCCGTCGGCGGCGTGGCGCATCCGCGGGATCCAGTCCCGCGCGCGGTCGGCGGTGAGCACGCCGGGCTCGTCGCCGAGGATGATGCTGTCGAGGCCGTCCCAGGTCGCCATGTCGCGAACGATGCGCTCGAAGTAGCCGTCCGTGTGCACCGGCGAATGGCTGAACATCACCTGGGGCGACACGCTCATCCCGGCGTCGTGCGCGACGCGGGCAATGCGCCGCATCTGGTCGAGGTTGAACAGGCAGTCGAAGATCCACAGGCTGCCGATCCCGTGCTTGGCCAGCGTACGCACCCACAGCTCGACGATCGCGTCCGGAGTTCGTCCCATCCCGACGACGCCGTTGCTGCGGGTGCCGGCGCGCAGGGTGCTGTTCGGCATCGCGGCCGAGACCAGGTCCAGCCCCTCCCAGGGGTTGTCCCGGCAGTACCGCACCTGCACCTCGAACTGCGAGCTGCCGGTGAGGTCGACGACGCGGTAGCCGGCGGAGTCGATGGCCTTGGCGATGGGCAGGATGTGCCCGGCGCGCATGCGCATGCCCCACAGGCTCTGCTGGCCGTCCCGCAGGGTCTGGTCGATGAAGTCGATGGTGGCCATCCGGAGCCCTCTCCTGTCAGCTCTGCGCGCTTCAGGCGCTGGTGTCGATGAGGACCAGCGGCTGGCCGTGCTCGACCATCCCGCCGTTCTCGACCAGAACCGCGGTGACGACGCCGGCGACGCCGGCCGGCACCCGGCTCATCAGCTTCATCACCTCGACGATGCCGATGGCGTCCTCGGCCGCGACCCGGCTGCCGACGTCGACGAACGGCGGGGCGCCGGGGCTCGGTGCCCGCCAGAACAGCCCGACCGACGGCGCCGAAACGGGTGTCCCCGGCGCGCCACCGGCCACGGAGGTCGCAGCCGCGGTCGTTGCCGGCTCAGCGGCGCCGGCAGCCGCCGGCTCGGGTGACGCACTCGTCGCGGCGACCGCCGGACTCATCGTCGCGGGTGTGGGGGAGGCGCCCACCACGGCGGGTTCAGCCGCAGCAGCGGGGGCGGCCTCCGCACGCCGAGACACGTGCAGGCTGTCGCCGCTGACGTTCACGGTCATCTCCTGCCAGGTGCTGCCCTCGAACACCTCGAGCAGCTCTCGGAGGTCATCGGGTGTCAACCCCATCGTTCAGTCACCTATCCTCCGGTTCTGGCCCCACCGAGGCGCGGAACATCCGACCTCTACCGTAGTTTCTAGCGCATGAAGTGACGTGCGACACCATCTGGTCGCGGAGGTAGCAGCAAACATGGGCGTCATCGACACCGCGATCGAACGGATCCGGGACCTCATCGCGAACGGTGACCTCGCGCCAGGTGACCGGCTCCCGCCGGAGGCCGAACTCGCCGGTCTCCTCGGCGTGTCCCGCAACTCGCTGCGTGAGGCGGTGCGCGCGCTGATACAGGCCAAGGTGCTGGATGTGCGCCGGGGGGACGGCACCTACGTGACCAGCCTGGAGCCGCAGCTGCTGATGAGCGGGCTCAGCTTCGTCATGGATCTCATGCAGGACCGGACGGTGCTCGAGCTGTTCGAGGTCCGCCGGCTGCTCGAGCCGGCAGCCACGGGGCTGGCGGCCACCCGCATCTCGGGTGGCGCCATCCAGGAGCTGCGCGGGCTGCTCGACGCCATGCGTCGTACAACGACCAGCGAGGACCTCATCACGCAGGACGTCGCGTTCCACCGGTGCGTGGTGAAGGGAGCCGGCAACGAGGCGCTGGTGTCCTTCCTCGAGGCTGTGTTCACCAGGACAGCACGCGCCCGCATCTGGCGGGGCGTCTGGGATCGGGGCGCCCTGGACTGGACCTATGCCCAACACGAGATGATCGTCGATGCCCTCGAGCAGCGCGACGTCACGCTGGCCACGGCCGCGGCCACCGTGCACGTGTCGGCCTCTGAGCAGTGGCTGCGGCACCTGCTCAAGGATGCCAACGCCGGAGACGGCAGCGCGAGCCGCTGGCTGGGCACCGGTACCGGCACCGCCACCGCAGCGGCATTGGCCTTCCGAGCCCCGATTCCCTAGATCGTCTGCGAGATCGCCTTGATCGGCATCTGCAGGTCCTGCAGCATGTCCAGGTCCTCGGTGGCGGGTCGGCCCAGGGTGGTGAGGTAGTTGCCGACGATGACGGCGTTGATGCCGCCGAGCATCCCGTTGCGGGCCAGGTCGCCGAGGGTGATCTCGCGGCCGCCGGCGAAGCGCAGGATCGTGCGTGGCAGCGCCAGCCGGAAGACCGCGATCGCCCGCAGTGCGTCGTTCGCTTCCATCACCGGCAGGTCGCCGAACGGCGTGCCCGGCCGCGGGTTGAGGAAGTTCAGCGGGACCTCGTCCGGCTCGAGCGCGGCCAACTGCGCGGCGAACTCCGCGCGCTGCTCGAGCGTCTCGCCCATGCCCAGGATGCCGCCGCAGCAGACCTCCATGCCCGCATCCCGCACCATCCGCAGGGTCTCCCAGCGCTCCTCCCACGTGTGGGTGGTCACGACGGCGGGGAAGTGCGAACGCGCCGTCTCCAGGTTGTGGTTGTAGCGGTGCACACCCATCGCGGTCAGCGCGTCGACCTGCTCCTGGGTGAGCATCCCGAGTGAGCAGGCGACCTGGATGTCGACCGCCGCGTGGATCGCCTTCACCCCCGCCTCGACCTGCGCCATCAGCTTGTCGTCCGGTCCGCGTACGGCGGCGACGATGCAGAACTCGGTCGCGCCCGTGGCCGCCGTCTCGACCGCCGCCTGCACCAGCGACGGGATGTCGAGCCAGGCCGTCCGCACCGGGGAGGGGAACAGCCCGGACTGGGAACAGAAGTGGCAGTCCTCCGGACATCCTCCGGTCTTGAGGCTGACGATGCCCTCGACCTCCACCTCCGGGCCGCAGTGCCTCATCCGGACCTCATGGGCCAGCTGCAGCAGCTCGGGCAGCCGATCCCTGCCCAACTCCAGACAGGCCAGCGCCTGCTCCTGGGTCAAAGGGACGCCGCGCTCGAGCACCTGCTCGCGCGCGGTCGTGAGGATCTCCGTGCTGGCGCGGCCGAGCAGGGCGGTCATAGCATCCTTCAGCAGTGCGAATACATCCGATGTCTTCCTGCGGAACAGTGTCACACACAGCGAAGAGCTTCCTACCCGGCGCACAGCCCCACCGTCCTCGCCGCCGGCGCCTACGCAACGGCTGTCGCCTCCACGGCGACCTGTCGGAGACCGAGGCGTACCTCGCCCGCCTCGATCCGGTTCAGGTCGCAGACTGACTCGTGGGCCGCGGCCACGACGTCGGCGCGTATGACCCGGCCGCCGGGACGCCCGGTGCCCGTGTCTCGGTCATCGCCTCCGCAGACATCCCGGGCCCAGGGGACGAGCCTGCCACCCCGACCGCTGGTAGTGACCTCTTCACGCTCGTCCACAGCTGTGCCCACCGGTTCATACGCCGGGCTGCGATCATTGCCGGAATCGACCGCGACTCGGCGAGTACCTGATGCCGTCGAACTTGGGCTTCTTCGTCTGTGCGGGTTCTTCGTCCGTGCGGCTGCCCGCACCAGCGAGGGCGTTGCCTCCTCACCCGGGGCTTCCTGACCTCCCTGGATGACGCGGACGCACAACCTCCACGACGATCAGCGCCGCTTCAGCCATGTCCTCGTGCTCCCAGACCCGTACCGGAAACCACCCCTGATCGAGTAGCAGTCGGTCCGTGTCGCGATCACGTTCGCGGTTGCGCTCCAGCTTCTCGCGCCACCAGTCCGCGTTCGCCTTCGGCGCGGTGGCGTGCTGGGGGCACATGTGCCAGAAGCACCCGTCGACGAAGACGGCGACCTTCGCCGGTCCGAAAACGATGTCGGCCCGCCGACGCATGCCAGGGATGACGGACCGCTCGACGCGGTAGCGCAGGCCTGTTGCGTGCAACGCCCGGCGCAGCTCCAGCTCGGGGCGCGTGTCCCGCCGCCGCTGCCGCTGCATCCGCCGACGGACAACGGCCGACGAAGGGACCGGGCCGGCCATCAGACCTGCGCGAAGGTGGTGTCGTACTCGTTCGCCATCCGAACGATCATGCTTCCGTAGTGGAAGGAGTCGCCGGGCTGCGGTGCGGGCGGGTCGTCGACGATCGTGACGGGGCCGCCGTCGTTGCGCAGGTCCAGCACGGTGACGCCTATGCCGTCGAAGCCGCTCTCGGACGAAGCCGATCGGCGGGGGATCTCTGCGACCTTCTTCAGCACCCGCTCGGTGTCCGCGGGCTGCCGATGCTGGGTGACCTCGGCGGGGGTGTCCCCGAGCCGCCGGTTGTTCACGACCGGGGACAGGAACTGCTCGGCGGCGTTGACCTGGACGTAGCCGATGGCCAGCGCCTGCCGGGAAGCGCCGTGCACGCACAGGTGCGAGGAGTTCAGCTCGTCGTAGAGCCGGGGCAGCGACTTTACGTGCGCCGTCATGCAGGCCTTGGCCTCCAGCGCCACGAGGACCGCGCCGACGGTGCTGACCGGGAAGGCCGGCAGCGCGGCGAGCACGCCCTGCTCGAGGGGCTCCAGGGCGATGCCGTACTGCTCGGCGAGTCCGGCGAAGGTCTTGGCCTTGACCGGAACAGCGCCCGTGGGGCGCGCGATGACCAGATCGAGATCCTTCTTGCGGCCGGTCGCGAAGTCGGTCATTGTGTGGTTGACGCCGAGCACGACCTTGCCGTCGTCCACGTGCCGCCGAAGCAGGCTCGACGTTGCGAGCAGGTCTAGCGCCACGCCCCAGCTGCCGACCTTGCTGTGCCGGTCGGACCGGGAGTGGTACTGCCAGTGGTTGCCGTACTTGTCGGCGGGGCCAGGTTGCTGGAGGAAGCGCGCGAGGATGCCGGGCCCGTACATACGGCAAACCTACGGCCTGGCCCGCCGGCTGCTGGTCAGATCGCGAGCGGTGTCATCCGGGGGCCCATGACGTCGGCGTGCTCGGCCATGTCGGCGCGGAAGCCGGGATGACGCCCGAGGTTGCCCTGCTCCAGCCTGCGGAGGAAGCCCAGGACGCCGCGGTGGCTCAGGGTCGGCGCCTGGTCAGCGTCGACGACGTCGAGCAGGTGGCGGTACGGGGCCCGGATCGGGTGCTCGGAGATGGACACGCTCCAGACCTTGCCGTCCTGGCCCCAGGCGGCGGCTGGCCAGGACGCAGGGCCGTCCCACGCCCGGCTGTCGACGTCGACCTCTCCAGGCGCGGCCAGCCTTCCGGCCACCCATGCGGCGACGTCGACGGTGACGGCGTTGCCGACGAGCTTCCAGCGCGGCCCGCGGGCCTTGCCCTGCTCGGCGATGGCCGTCCACTCGCGCGGGAAGCCCTGCATGGCTTCGGCATCGCTGATGCGCGGCGTTACCACCTTGCGCCCGGGTTGGGCGTCGGGCAGCCAGATCGCCGGAGGCGATGGGATGCCGATCGTCGATCCTCCCTTGAGGGTGGGCACGGCGTCGCGCGCCCAGCCGAGCCCGCCGCGGCCCTCGGTCCAGTAGAAGCCGTAGGCGTCGTCGGCGTAGTCCTCATCGGGGCGAGGCCCGGCGTCGTCGCTGAAGAGCACCTCGCGCGGGTCGTGGGTCGTGGACGCGACCAGCAGCACTCGCCGTCGACGCTGCGGTGTCCCCGTGAAGCGGGAGTCCACCGTCCGGTAGGCCCAGCGGTAGCCCAGCTGCTCGAGCTCGCGGACGAGGTAGCGCATGGCCTGCCCGCGGTCCAGCGCCAGCATGTTGGGGACGTTCTCGATCAGCAGCCATGGCAGCCGGTCGCCTTTGCCTCCGGCGAGCCGCAGGGCCTCGAAGACGTGCGAGACCAGGCTGGACGCGGCCCCGGTGATGCCGGCGGTGCGCCCCGCCTGTGACAGGTCGGTGCACGGGAAGCCCGCGGCGAGCACGTCCAGGTCGGCCGGCAGGTCGCGCAGCTCGCGCACGTCCGGGTGGATCGGGATGCCGTCGAAGCGGGCCGCGAGGACCTTGCGCGCAGGCTGCCACCACTCGCACAGCAACTCGGTCTCGACGGCGTCCCCGAGCGCGCGCTGGAAGCCGAGCTCGATCCCGCCGATCCCGGCGAAGAGCCCAGCGATCTTCATCGTGCCCGGCACTGTGCCTCCGACGTGGGTGGTCCTGCGGTCAGAGTGAAACTAGCTGTGCCGGAGGACAAACTCGAGCACCTGGAGGGGGGTGTCCGCTGTCCCCAGTTCTGCTCCAGCGTCTTGACGACGGCCAAGGGCGTTCACCGCGAGCGCGTCGTCCTCTCGGGGTCGACAGCTCCTTGCGGGACGGCGAGCGAAGAGGCCGCGTTGAAGGCTTCCGTACAGCCAACGTACAGCCACGGGATCGGACGGCGGCGAATGCCGGCGAACCGCTGCACCCCTGTGACCTGGGGAAACAGACGAGGGCGCACTGCCGCCGACCCCCACACCTGACTACGGATCAAGAGGTTAGGGGTTCGAATCCCTTCGGGCGCACCCAGGGAAGTGCAGTCCCGCGGCGACTACCTTCGCTGACCATGTCTGGCGAGGGTGTCGAGCACCCGTCGATCAGCCGCTTCCGGGACATCCTCACGCGCCGTGGAGGAACGGGGCGCATCGTGGTGCTCCCGGCGGCCGCGCACACGGCCGCACTCGCTGCAGGCGCGCTCGGGTGCGAGGTCGGCGCCATCGCCAACAGCCTGCTCTTCGACGCCGACGGTCGCCCCGTTCTGATCTTGACCTCCGGAGCGCACCGGGTGGACACCGCGAAGGTGGCCTGCGAACTCGGCGTCGGAAAGCTTCGACGTGCGGCGCCCGACTTCGTGCGCGAGCACACCGGCCAGGTCATCGGCGGAGTGTCACCGATCGCGCACCCGCTGCCGCTTCGGACCTACATCGACCCGTGGCTGCAGAGGTACGACGAGCTCTGGGCTGCCGCGGGGCACCCCGCTGCAGTCTTCAGCACCTCGTACGAGGAGCTCGTCCGCCTGGCCGACGCGACGGTACTGGACGTCGACTGAGCTGGAGGCCAACGGAAACGGGCCGACGCTGTGACCGCGCAGGTCAGGGCTGGAGGGTGAGCTGGGTCTGGGTGACGACCGCGGCGACCTTCCCGTCCTGCGTCGTGACGGTGGTCTGCCACACGGACGTGGTGCGACCGCGATGCAGCGGCACACACCGCCCGGTCGCCGTGCTGCCGACCGGGATCGGCCGGAAGAAGTTGGTCTTGCTCTCGATCGTCGTGGTCCTCAGCCCCTCGGGAAGGTTCAGCGATGCGGCCGTGCCACCGAGGTTGTCGGCGAAGCCCATGAGGGCTCCCCCGTGCAGCACGCCGTTGCGGTTGGCGAACTCCTCCCGCACGGTGAGTTCTGCTTCGACGTAGTCACGGGAGAAGGAAGTGACCACGATTCCCAGGTGCGTCGCGAAGGCGGGCTGCGCCTCGGCCACCGCCTGCAGTCGGCGGTCCTCGTCCTGGTTGGGCACACGCGCAGCGTAGGCGCACGGGGTCCCGCGAGGGCACCTGCCCGCCGTCAAGCGGCGCCGACGCCTTCGCGTGGCCCGCACACCTCGAGGCTCACCGCACCGCAGAGGATGAGCCCTCCGACGACGGCGGCCAGCGGAAAACCCAGGGCCAAACCGACGATCCCGATGACCGGCGCGACCAGGACCGGGGCGGCGGTGGCGGCACCCTGGTTGACGCTGGCGCGTAGCCCGAGCGCGAGACTGCGCTGCCCGGGTGGTGCGTTGGCGGCCACGAGCACGAGCAGCATCGGCAGGCTCAGCCCCATGCCGATGCCGACCAGTGCCGCGGGGAGGTAGAGGCCGGGCACCGTCGTGACCACCGGCGAGAGCGCCACCCCGGCGCAGCTGACGGCCAGACCACCCGCGCCGACGAAGGTCGCGCGACCCAGCCGGGCGATCCGGCCGGTGAGCAGGGAGGTGAGGGTGGCGACCAGCGCCATGGTGGACACCGCGCTTCCCACGACCCCGGGGGCCGTCCCGATGCCGACCAGGTACAGCGGCAAGAAGGCGCTCCACATCGACATCAGCCACAGCCGGGTGAAGGTCAGCAGCATCACGATCTGCATTCCGCGCAGCGTGAGCAGCCGGGCCGCGGGTCGGAAGGTTGCCCGCCCCTCACGCTGCGACGGTGCCTGGCAACGGTCGTCCGGCAGTCCCAGCCCGACCGCGAAGAAGGCAACGCCGAACAGCGTGACGAGCGCGAAGGCCACCTGCACGCCGGCCAGTTGCACCGCGGCTCCGGCCAGGACCGGCGCCACGATCTGGCCGAGGTTCGCCACGAAGCTGAACCGGCCGCTGTCCTGGCTGCGCTCGGCCGGCGAGCGCATGCCCGAGACGTACGCCTGCCCGCCGAGCCAGCCGAGCGGCCGGGCCACCCCGAACGCCACCTGGAGCACGAACAGCAGCGCGAGCGACGACGCAAGCATGAAGCCGACCCCCACCAGGGCCAGGCCGAGCGTGCCGGCGAGGTAGGCGCGGCGCGCGCCTGCACGGTCGATGAGGCCGCCGAGCGGCACGGACACGATCATCTCGGTCAACGCCTCGGCACCCAGCAGCAGCCCGATGACGGCAACGCCGACGCCCATCTCGGCCGCCCGCAGTGGCACGAGGAAGTACATCAGCGTGCTGACACCCAGCCCGAAACCCCCTGAGGCGTACGCGAGCAGGCGACGACGATCCGAGATCGTCGGGCTGTCGGTCATCGCGCACCTTTCCCCGGGGCGGGGCGTTGACGGGCCCTCCCGTGCAGTCCTACTGTCCATAGAATGTCAAGCACTGAAGTATCACGGATATTCTCCGGCCGCGGCCGATGAGCTGCCGCCTGCCGCTCGCACTCGCGGTCGGCCGCTACGACCGGGTGCAGGCTCTGCTCGACGGTCGGGTACGTCCCGAGGGGATCGACCTGACCTGCCTGGCGCTGGGCGCGGAGGAGACGTTCTTCCGCATGCTGCGGCACCGGGAGTTCGACGTTGCGGAGATGTCGCTTTCGTCGTACGTGCTCTCGCTGCTGACACCCGAGCGGCCCTTCGTCGCAATCCCGGTCTTTCCTTCACGGGCCTTCCGGCACTCCTCGATCTACGTCAATGCCGACAGCGGCATCGAGCGCCCGAGCGACCTGCGTGGTCGGTTGGTCGGCACGCCGGAATACCAGATCAGCGCCGGAGTGTGGATCCGCGGGACCCTCGCCGAGCACCACGGCGTCCCGGTCGAGAGCGTGCGCTACCGGACCGGGGGCCAGCATCAGGCCAACCGGCCGGAGAAGATCTCGCTCTCCCTGCCGCCCGAGATCGACGTCCAGCCGATCGGGCCTGGGCAGACGCTGTCCGCGATGCTCGACAGCGGCGAGATCGACGCGTTCTACACGGCGCGGATGCCCCACTCCTTCTGCCGCCCCGGCAGCCGGGTTCGGCGACTGTTTCCCGACTACGAGCAGGTGGAGCGCGACTACTACGCCCGAACCCGGATCTTCCCGATCATGCACACCGTCGTCCTCCGGCGCGAGGTCTACGAGCGGCACCGTTGGGTCGCGCAGTCCCTGATGCAGGCCTTCGCCGCAGCGCAGCGGGAGACCTACGAACGGCTGTACGACACGACCGCGCTGGCCACGATGCTGCCCTGGGCGGTCGGCGAGCTCGAACGCACCCGCGCACTCATGGGCGGCGATTTCTGGCCGTACGGCCTGGAGGCGAATCGCTCGACGTTGTCGACCTTCCTGCGCTACTCCTACGAACAGCACCTGGCCAGCCGGGTGCTGGAGCCCGAGGAGCTGTTCGTGCCGGAGACCCTCGAGGCACACGCGATATGACCGTTCTGCCGTGAAGGATCTGCCCATCGCCGGCCTGGTCGTGGCCGGCCGGACCCGTGGCCCCGCCGGTGGTAGCGCCGTGCGTAACCCGGCCCGGCCCAGCGAGATCGTCGGAACAGTGGCCGCTTCCGGCCCGGACGATGTGGAGGCGGCGGTGCTGGCGGCTCATGGCGCCGGACGGGCGTGGGCTGCGTTACCGCTCCCGGAGCGTGCTGACCGGCTGCTGTCGGCCACGACGTTGCTCCGCCACCGCAGTGCGGAGCGAGCCGTGCTCTATGTGCGGGAGAACGGCAAGACCCTGGCGGAGGCCGAGCGGGAGGTCGCCGGTCTGCCGGGGCGGCTGCGGCTCGTGCTCGGGTGGGCGGACCAGCTGACCGACGAGCCGGTCGAGGGTGCGCCGGGAGTCGTCGTGCGCCGGCGCCCGTACGGCGTGACCGCGTGCGTCGCTCCGTTCAACGCGCCGCTGACCCAGACCCTGCCGCAGGTCGTGAGCGCGCTGCTCACGGGGAACACGGTCGTCGTCAAGCCACCGCCGACCTGCCCGCTGACGCTGACCGACTCCCTGGCGGCCCTCGCCGCGATGCTGCCGGCCGGCTGCATCAATGTCGTGCAGGGCGGTGTCGATGTCGGCGCGGCGCTGGTCGGGCACCGACTCGTGCGCAAGGTCGCCTTCACCGGCAGCACCGAGAGTGGCCGCCGGATCCTGCACAGTGCGGCGGAGACGGTGAAGAGCGTGACGCTCGAGCTCGGCGGTAACGATCCGGCGGTCGTGCTGGCCGACGTCGACCTGGGAGAGGCCACCATGTCTGCGCTGGCCGGCAGCGTCTTCCGGATGGCCGGCCAGGTGTGCATGGCGGTGAAGCGGATCTACGTCGAGGAGCAGGTGCACGAGGAGTTCGTCGACGCGTTCTGCGCCCAGGTCGACCGGCTCGTCGTCGGCGACGGGTTGCAGGCCGGAGTGACCATGGGGCCGCTGCACAGCCAGGGCGGGCTGGCAAAGGTCACCGGACTCCTCGACCGGGCGGCGTCGACCGGCGCGTCGGTCCGTGTCCTCGGCCGCCGCACGGACGGAGCCCAGGATGGCGGGTGGTTCCTGTCGCCGAGGGTGGTCACCGACGTGCCACCGGATGCCGCGCTCGTGCGCGAGGAGCAGTTCGGTCCGGCGGTACCCGTGGTGCGGGTGCGGGACGCGGACGAGGCGCTCTCGCTGGCCAATGACAGCGAATACGGGCTGGCCGGCTCGGTGTGGACGAACGACCTCGAGCGCGGTGCCGAGCTCGCGGCGCGGCTCGAGACGGGTGTCGCCTTCGTCAACGCGCACGGCACGCAGAGCGTGAACTCCACGAATGCGCCGTACGGCGGAACGAAGCAGAGCGGGCTCGGTCGCAAGGCAGGTCTGCGGGGCATCGACGAGTACGCCGAACTGCAGACCCTTGTACTGCCGGGGCGTCAGTAGAAGACCGCGCCGCCGTCGACCGTGAGGTTCTGTCCGGTGACGAACCCGCTCGCCTCCGAGGCCAGGAAGAGCACCGCGCCGACCAGGTCCTGCGGCAGCATCTCCCGCGGCAGGCTGCGCTCCTGGGCGCGTTGGGCCGACCGTGCGGCGAACTCCTCCTCCCGGCCCTCCCGACTCGCCTCGTTGCTCACCAGGCCGGGCGTGACGCAGTTGACCCGGATGCCCGAGGCACCGAGCTCACGGGCCATCGCCCGGGTCATCGCGAGGACGGCGCCCTTGGAGGCGACGTAGTGCAGCGCCCCCGGTGTCCCCTTCAGTGCCGTGCCCGACCCGATGTTCACGATCGCGCCGCCCGCCTGCCGGCGCATGGCCGGCAGGACAGCTGCGGTGGCGTTCCAGACGCCGCGGACGTTCACCGCCATGACGTCGTCCCACTCCTGCGTGGGAATGTCCTCGAGTGGACCCCGGTAGAGGCCGGCGTAACGGGCGGCGTTGTTCACCAGCACGTCGATGCGTCCCCAGTGCTCGAGCGCCACGGCTGCCATGGCGTCGGCCTGCTCCCGCGAGCTGACGTCCCCCTCGACCGCATGCCCCTCGGCGCCGGCCTCCCGCACCTGCGCCAGCGTTCCGCCCGCCGCCGACCGGTCCACGAGCAGCAGCCGCGCCCCGCAGCGCGCGAAGGCGCCCGCGTACTCTGCTCCGATGCCCCGCGCTGCCCCTGTGACGACGACGACCTTGCCGCTGAGATCCACCACGGGGTCAGCATCCCCCAGTCGTTGCCAAAGAGTTGCAGACTTGTGAAAAGTCGCGCTAGATAACTGTCGGGATCTGGAGTACAAAGAGGGCGTGACGACTGTCACGACGGACCGGCAGCACCGGGGGCTTCCCCGGACCGCTACCGCGATCGCACCCCGAGGAGACGAATGAACCGGAGAGTCCACCGGCGCTGGGCGACCCGCACCGCCATCGCTGCCGTGCTCGCGCTGTCTGTGGCCGCCTGCGGTGGCGGTGCCGGCACCGACGCGGCGAGTCCGCAGCAGCCTGAAGGAAGCACCGGTGACCCGGGTGCCTACGACACCAGCAAACCGTTGAAGATGAAGGTCGGCCTGCAGGCCCTGGTGATCCAGACGTCCTACCCGCGGCTGGCCGACGCCCTCGGCTACTTCGAGGACGAAAACCTCGAGGTCGAGCTGCTGACGGGCGAGGTCACGTCGAACAACGTGCAGGCATTGATCGGCGGCTCGCTCGACGCCTACCTCGGTGGGCCGGAGGCGCTGGCGGCCAACGAGCAGGGCGCTGACCTCATCTTCGTGGTGGGGGCGGCCAACAACTCCATCTGGGACGTCGTCACCTCCCCGGAGATCACCGACCTCAAGCAGCTGGAGGGCAAGGCGTACGGCGTCTCCTCGCTCGCCTCGATCAGCACCGCCGCAGCCCGCGCAGGTCTCGAGGCCAAGGGCGTGGACACCAGCAAGATAAAGTTCGTCGCGGCCGGTGGCACCAGCAAGCGGTACGCGGCACTCAAGGCCGGGCAGGTCCAGGGCGCGACGCTCGGCATCCCGCAGAACTACCAGGCCGAGGACCAGGACGGTTTCAAGAACTTCGGTAACACCAGCGTCGACCTGGGCGCGCCCACCATCAACGCCTCCACGTTGACCGTGAGCAAGAAGTGGGCAGAGGCCAACGAGGAGGCGTTGGTGCGCTTCCTGCGGGCCTACCAACGGGTGATCAACGACCTCTACGACCCGGCGATGAAGGACAAGCTGACCGAGGTCATCGCGGCTCAGCTGAAGGTGCCGGAGAAGTACGCGGCGCGGGGGATCGAGGACCTCTTCCTCGACAACGACGGCAAGGACCCGGCCGTCGGCAAGGACGGCAGGACCGACCCCGAGTCCCTGCAGAACTCCGCCGACGCCTTCGTCGAGATCGGCGCCCTGAAGTCGAAGATCGACCCGACGAAGTACATCGACGAGTCCTACCTCGAGCGGGCGCAGCAGACGCTCGAAGACTCGCCGCCGAAGTAGCAGCGCGGTGCGGCTGGGCCCGGCGGATCGCGCCGGGCCCAGCCGGCACGTCCCGTGCAGGATCGTGGACAGGGACCGGAGGAGAGGGTGCATATGACCACCGTGACGATCGACTCGGCCACGGCAGGCACGGTCGGAGGGGGGCTTCCCGCCGACCCGCCGGCAGCCACCGCTCTGGGCGCGTGGGTCCTTGGCTCGCAGGACCAGTCCGACCTCGTCTGGGGGCACCTGTCGCTGCGTGACCCGGACGGTCGCGGCGTGTGGATGAAGTCGGCCGGATACGGCTTCGAGGAGATGACGCCGGAGCGCATCGTCTTGGTCGACGCCGACGGCGGCGTGCTCGCCGGCGAGGGCCGGCGGCACGCCGAGTACCCGATCCACACAGAGATCTTGGCGGCCCGCCCGGACGTCAACTGCGTCGTGCACACGCACTCGGCCAGCGCCGTCGCCCTCGGCGCCACCGGCGCGGAGCTGCTGCCCGTCTCGCACGAGGGCAACTTCTTCGTCCCCCCGTCGATCGCGCGCTTCACGGTCACCGGAGACCTGATCCTGACCCGGGAGCTCGGCCGGGAGCTCGCCGGCACGCTCGGCGACCGCAACGCCGCACTGATGATCAACCACGGCTTGGTGGTGGCGGCAGCGGACCTGCCGACCGCGGTGGTCGCCACCGTCCTGCTCGACCGGGCCTGCCGCACGCAGCTGCAGGCGATGTCCGCCGGCGGCGTGCAGCACTGGTCATCCGAGCAGGAGTCGCTGGCCAAGCGACAGCACTGCTACCCCCCGGCGTTGATCCAGCAGGCGTGGGACTACCTGGTCCGCGGGCTCGCGACCTGACGGCCGGGCCTGGGGCAGCGCCGTCGCGTCGGCCGCTGGGCCTCACCGCGACGCTGACCGTGACCATGGCGGTCGGGCCGCTCGGGCTGTTCGCGCTGATCGCGCTCGGCCCGCTCGTCACGGCCGACCTGCGGCTCGGGCCGTCTCAGTTCGGTGCTCTGGCGACGATCTCGTTCATCGTCGCCGCCCCGAGTGCATGGCTGCTCGGCCGCTGGGTCGACCGCTACAGCGCCAGGACCATCATCTTCAGCCTGCTCGGCACGGGTGTCCTGTCGCTCGTCGTCCTGTCGGCTGCCACCTCGTACCGCTGGCTCGTGGCCGGCGTTCTGCTCGCCGGCATCGCGATGTCGGCCACCAACCCGGTGACCAATCGGCTTGTCTCGGTGCAGGTCGGCGCTGGGCAGCGCGGCGCGGTGATGGGCGTCAAGCAGTCGGGTGTGCAGATCGCTCAGCTGTTCATCGGGCTGACGCTCCCGTCCGTCGCCGTCCTCACGGGCTGGCGGGGTGCGTTGGCCACGACCCTGACCATCGTGGCACTGGGAATGGTGCTGACACACCGCTACGTCCCGGCCGGACGACCGCCCCCGCCAGCCGATGGGGGAGACAGGACCGAGCAGCCCCTGCCGCACCAGGTCTGGCTGCTGCTCGCCTACGGCTTCGTCTCCGGCGCGGCCCTGCAGGCGACCATCGTGCATCTGCCACTGTTCGCCTTCCAGGAGGTGTCCTTCAGCGTCGCCGCCGCGGGTCTCATTGTCGCTCTCCTCGGGGGAGTCGGACTGCTCGCGAGGGTCGCGTGGGGCCGCGTGACGGAGCGCAGCTCCGACCCGCGCCAGGTGCTCGTGTGGATGGCGCTCGGCGGCGCGACAGCGACCTGCCTGCTGCTGGCCGCTGCACAGTGGCAGGCGGCTTGGCTGGTGTGGAGCGCGACCGTCCTCACCGGTGCGACGGCCGTCGCCGGCACCGTGGTGGTGATGACGGCTGCCGTCCGGGTGGTCCCGCCGGGCTCCATCGGGACCGCCTCGGGGCTGCTTGCCGTCGGTCAGTACGGCGGGTTCGCGCTGGGGCCTGTCTCGTTCGGCCTGTTGGTCGAAGCTGCCAGCTACGCCTCGGCCTGGGTCGTCGTCGCGGTGGTCTACGCCGCCGCCGCGGCCATGGTCGCGGTCGCCAGGTTCACGACGCGCGCGACACGCTGACCGGGCCGTCCGCCCGCATGGTCACCCACCTCAGGCCGGCACGCAGAGAACGCCAGCCACCCATCTCGCTCAGGTCGGCGGACGGCCGGTCGGCGACGAAGAAGTGCCTGGCCATGACTACCCGGGAGACCTTGTCGACGAGGTCATCACTGCGGAAGAAGACCTGGCGCAGCGTGCCGATCGACCCGCGCCCGTGCAGACCGATCCCGAGCTGCTTGCGCACGGTGCTGGCTCCGCCGTCGCATCCGGCGACGTAGTCGGCGCGCACTGCCAGATGCACCCGAACGGGGACAGTCCACCGGCAAGACCATCGCGCTGTGGGAGGCTGCGGGCGGCTGTCGAGAAAGTCTCCAACAGCTCGACAATGCAGGGTTCGAAGCGCCTGCAACGACACGTGACGACCAGAGGGACTCGCTCGATATGGACCCCGGGCTTGTGGCGGATGCAGAACTGTTGCGCGATGTGGTTGCAGCGAACCACATCCTCGCCTCTCAGGGAGTGCTCGACGCTTTCGGGCACGTCAGCGCGCGCCACCCGGAGGACCCCGGCTCCTACGTCATCTCCCGTTCCTTGGGTCCTGCGTACGTCTCCGAGAGCGATCTGCAGCGCTTCACACTGACCGGCGACCAGCTGGCCGGCGACCCGGGGGGGGGGGGGCGCGCTCGGCGTACGCCGAGCGCGCCATCCACGGGGCGATCTACGCCGCCCGTCCCGACGTGCTGGCGATCTGCCACAATCACTCGCCGTCGATCATCCCGTTCGGGGTGACCGGTGTCCCGCTCCGTGCCGTCTTCCACATGGCCGCCTTGCTGGGCGTCGACCCTCCCGTGTGGGACATCGGTGACGCCTTCGGTGACACCGACATGCTGGTGCGCACCCAGGAGCAGGGGCAGTCGTTGGCGCAGACGCTGTCCTCCGGCCGCGTCGCTCTGATGCGGGGGCACGGCGGCGTGGTCGCGGGCGGCTCCCTGCGTGAAGTCGTCATGGCCTGCGTCTACATGGAGCACAACGCGAGGTTGCAGATGCAGGCCATGACCATGGGCGAGGTCAGGTACCTGTCGGAGGAGGAGGTGGAGCGGGCGGCCAGGATGCTGCTCGACCCTCTGGTCAGCACCCGAGCCTGGCACGCCTGGAGCCTGCGCAGCGGCACCGGCCGGTAGCGTCCGCCGCCCAGTCCGGTCGAGGGTGCCCGGCCCAGCCCACGACGCGACGATCAACCGAGAGCCGCACTCGTAAGGGAGTTGACTAGGTTGCAGTTCTACCTGGACGGCTACAGGGCCGGTGACCCGCTGATCGAGCCACCGCACCCCCACGTCGCCGAGCAGCTGGACGGTCTGCCGGAGAAGGCTGACGTCGTGATAGTCGGTTGCGGTCCGGCCGGCCTGGTCCTGGCCGCGCAGCTGGCTGCCTTCGCCGACATCCGCACCGTCATCGTCGACCGGCGCGACGGACCGCTCCAGGTGGGCCAGGCCGACGGGGTCGCCGTCCGTACCGTGGAGATGTTCGAGGCGTTCGGACTGGCCAGCCGACTGGTCGACGAGGCCTATTGGGTCAACGAGGTCAGCTTCTGGCGGCCCGACCCGGGCGATCGTACGAGGATCACGCGCACCGGACGCGTCCAGGATGTCGAGGAGGGCCTGTCCGAGTTCCCGCACGTCATTGTGAACCAGGCTCGGATGCTGGCCTACCTGCGGGACTTCATGGAGCGCTCATCCAGCCGGCTCCGGCCGCACTACGGGCTCCACGCCACGGACGTATACGTCGAGAACGATGACTCGTCGGGCTATCCGGTCACGGTCACCTTCCAGCACCTGAAGGAGCTGCAGGATGCAGGGGAGACCTCTGAGATCCGCGCGAAGTACGTCGTCGGCTGCGACGGTTCCCGCAGTGCGATCCGGTCCGCGATCGGCCGAGAACTCCTCGGCGACGCGACGAACCAGACGTGGGGCGTCATGGACGTCTTGGCGGTCACCGATTTTCCCGACATCCGGCTCAAGTGCGCCATTCACTCCGCGAACCAGGGCAACCTGCTGATCATCCCGCGCGAAGGTGGCTACCTGGTGCGGCTCTACATCGAGCTCGACCCCTTGCACGACCGCGAGATGCTGGAGAACCGCGAGGTGACCCCGGAGAAACTCGCCGTGGTTGCCAACCGAATCCTGCATCCGTACACGCTGGAGGTGAAGGACGTCGGATGGTGGTCGATGTACGAGATCGGGCAGCGCCTGTGCGACGGGTTCGACGACACGCCCGCGGACGAGGCAGCCAGCCGCCTTCCCCGGGTGTTCATCGCCGGCGACGCATGCCACACCCACAGCGCCAAGGCTGGTCAGGGCATGAACGTGTCCATGGCCGACGGCTGGAACCTCGGCTGGAAGTTGGCCAGCGTGCTGCGCGGGACCGCCCGGCCGGAGCTGCTGCGGACCTACTCGGACGAACGCCATGCGGTGGCGCAGGAGCTCATAGACTTCGACCGTGAGTTCGCCCGGATGTTCAGTTCTCCACCCAAGGAATCCGAACAGGTTCTCGGAGCCGGGGGCGACACGGAGGAGTTTCAGCGGTACTTCGTCCGGCAGGGCCGCTTCACCGCCGGAGTCGCCACCCGCTATCCGCCGTCGATGATCACGGGGGAGGCGACCCACCAGAACCTCGCCAAGGGCTTCCCCGTCGGGATGCGCTTTCACTCCGCGCCAGTCGTTCGGCTGTGCGACGCGAAACCGATGCAACTTGGTCACGCTGCCCGCGCCGACGGCGCCTGGCGGCTTTACCTCTTCGCCGACCGTGGAGCCCTCGCGCATCGCGACTCAGGAATCCGCCGGCTGTGCGAGTTCCTGGCATCGGAGGCCTCACCGATCGCAGCGTTCACCCCGGCGGGGGCAGACCCGGACTCCGTGATCGACGTCCGCGCCGTCTTCCAGCAGGGACATCGCGATCTGACCCTGGAGACGACGCCGGCTGTCCTACTGCCGCGAAAGGGGCGGTTCGGTCTCGTCGACTACGAGAAGGTCTTCTGCCCCTGTCCGACCGCCGGGGACATCTTCGAGGTACGTGGCATCGACCGGGACCGAGGATGCATGGTCGTAGTTCGTCCCGACCAGTACGTGGCGCACGTGCTGCCCTTGGAGGGACACAACCAGCTCGACGCCTTCCTGTCCGGAGTACTGCTCGACGTGCGGAGGCCATAGGACCTAGAGCGGTCCACCGCGCTGACCTGAGCCTGGGCCTGGGCCTGGGCCTGGGCGAAGGGTGTCCTCGATCTGCCGACGAATAAGTTATCGGACGGGACATCCCCTCTGGTGGACTGTCAGAACCCGCGGGGATACCTTCGGCCGGGCGTCGTCAGGGGTTTTGCTCATCCCCGGCGTGGGACTGCGAGACCCGATCAGGCCGAGCCGGAGGTTCGCTCATGGACAACGAGCTGTACGAGTACTCGCCACTGCCGGCCAGCCCGCCGCTGCAGTGGCCAGGTGGTGCCCGCGCTGCCTTCTGTGTCGGCTCGCACGCCGAGCACTACGAGGTCGACAAGCCCTCGACGAGCATCTTCGGTGGGACGGCGTGAAGATCCCCGAGCAGTACGCCGAGACCTTCGACTTCTACCTGAACAAGGGTTTCGCCTCGCGCGTCGGTTTCGGCCGTCATCCGGCCGTGCTGGTCATCGACTTCATCCGCGGGTTCACCGACGAGCGGTGTCCGCTGGCCAGCGACCTGACGTCCCAGCTCGAGTCGACCACGGAGCTGCTCGCCGCAGCACGCGGAAAGGACGTCCCTGTCCTGTTCACGACGGTCTCCTACGACAAGGAGCTGCAGGAGGCCGGCCTGTGGATCCGCAAGATCCCTTCGACCGGCTACCTGGTGGAGGGTTCGGAGTGGGTGGAGCTCGACGAGCGGCTGGGGCGGCAGCCTGGCGAGTCGCTGGTGGTGAAGAAGTACGCCTCGGCGTTCTTCGGCACCGACCTGGTCGCGCGGCTGGTCAGTCGCGGTGTCGACACGCTGATCCTGGTGGGCTGCACGACCAGCGGCTGCGTTCGGGCCTCGGCCGTGGATGCCTGTTCCCTCGGCTTCCACACCATCGTGGTGCAGGAGGCGGTGGGCGACCGGGCCGAGCTGCCGCATCTGGCCAGCCTGTTCGACATCGACGCGAAGTACGGCGATGTCGTGCAGCTGGAGGACGCGCTGGACTACCTCCGGAGGCTCGAGCCGCGGTAGTCCGTGCCGGAGAAGAGGTCATTGGCGACGCCGGAGATAGTAGCGATCCCAAATTTCCAGTTGCCGAATGTCGCGGATCAGAGTACAACTGTGAGAGCGGTCACGGCGTCTGCCGGCCGTCGTCCGGCCACGGCCCGCGGAAGGAACGCGATATCGATGGCAAGCCCCAGCAGCAGCCCGATGACGGGCGACGCCGAGCAGGTCGGCGCCCCGCCCCCGACGGAGCGCCGTTCCGACACCGGGGTCGTGCCGACGCCCACCATGCCTGACCAGGGTCCGACTCCCGCACCGATGGTCCGCAAGAGCAGGTTCACCGGCGCGAAACGGCGCTCACTCGTCCGCGGCTTCGTCTCGGTGGCGGTCGTTCTGGCCGCCTGGGAAGCCGCCGTGCGGATCTTCGAACCGAGCACGGTCATCATCGTTGCGCCGAGCGCCATCCCGCCGGCGTTCTGGGCGCTCGCGGAGACCGGGGAACTGTGGACCCACTTCAGGGTCAGTATGAAGCAGTTCCTGCTCGGCTATGGACTCGCCTCGGCGCTGGCCATCCCGCTCGGGCTGTGGATGGGGGCCAGCCGGCGGGCGCACGACTACGGCGACCCGTGGCTGACCGCCCTCTACGCCACGCCCAACGTCGCGCTGGCGCCGCTGTTCATCATCTGGCTCGGCTTCGGCGACGTGTCGCACATCGCGATCATCGCCCTGGTGGCTTTCTTCCCCGTGATCATCAACACCATCGACGGTGTGCACGCGGTGGAGCGCGACCTGCGGGAGGTCGGCATCGCGTTCCGCGCCAACAAGCGCGAGGTCTTCGCGCTGGTCGATCTGCCCGGTGCGATGCCGTACATCTTCACCGGGCTCCGGCTTGCCATGGCCCGAGCGCTGGTCGGCATCGTGGTGGCCGACCTGTTCGGCGCGCAGGCCGGGCTGGGCTACCTGATCCTGACGTCCGCCCAGCTGTTCGCGACAGCCGACGTCTTCGTGGGGGTCCTGATCCTGGCGGCCCTGGGAGTCGGTCTCACCTGGGTGCTGCGCGTCCTGCAGAAGAAGCTCACGCCGTGGCAGATCGAGGTGAAGGCACAGGTATGACGATGACCATGACGCCGGCCAGCGGACAGACGACCTCGGGGGGAGTCACCGTCCGGAACGTCTCCAAGCGCTTCACCTCGCCGAAGGGCGAACTGCTCACGGTGCTCGACGACGTCTCCATGGACGTCCGACCGGGGGAGTTCGTTGCCATCGTCGGGCCGTCCGGGTGCGGCAAGACGACGCTGCTGCGCATCCTGCAGGGGCTCGAGGAGCACGACAGCGGCGAGGTCCTGGTCGACTCGCAGCCGCCGGGCACCGTCGCGACCGGCTTCGTCTTCCAGAAGGCCTCGTTGTTCCCGTGGCGGACCGTCCAGCGCAACGTCGCGTTCGGCCTCGACCTCAACGTGCTCAAGGGGACGCCGAACCGACCGCCGACCAAGGAACAGCGCAGGGAGCGGGTGGCGGATCTGCTTCGGCTCACGAACCTCACCGCTTTCGCCGACTACTACCCGTCGCAGATCTCCGGCGGCATGCAGCAGAGGGTCAACCTGGCCCGCGCGCTGGCCATCCAGCCGCCGGTGCTGCTCATGGACGAGCCGTTCAGCGCGCTCGACGCGCAGACGCGGGAGAAGCTCCAGCGCGACCTGCAGCGGGTGGTGGCCGAGACGCACACCACGACGGTCTTCATCACGCACGACATCCGCGAGGCCATCTTCCAGGCCGACCGGGTGCTCGTCATGGCCGCCAATCCGGGCCGCTTCGTCAAGACGTACGAGATCGACGAACCGCACCCACGCACCGCGGAGTTCCAGCAGAGCGACCGCCTGGCCGAGCTCGGCCGCGAGATCTGGCGGTTGCTTCACGCGCCCGGCAGCGCGCAGGCCTGATTTGGTTGACCCGCACCCCGCCGGGGCGCGGCTCCCGACCACCGCGACAGCGGTGAAAAGAGAGGACACTCCGTGACCGCGGAACCCAAGTTCCTGGTGGACAGCTACCTGGAGTGGGTCAAGGGAGAGGGCATCCCGGTCGTCGAAGACTTCGGCGTCAATCTGCTCGAGGTGGAGACCGCACCGTGGGCGCGGCTCGGCGCGAACGCCGCGTTCGTCAACCTCAAGGGGCGTGGCGACTTCATCAACGTGGTCGTCGTCGAGCTCGAGCCCGGTGGCAGCACCGAGCCGCAGAAGCACCTGTACGAGGAGGTCGTCTACATCCTGTCCGGCTCGGGTAGCACGACCATCGAGAGCCCGGACGGCAAGCAGCACAGCTTCGAGTGGGGCCCCAAGAGCCTGTTCGCCCTGCCGCTGAACTCCCGCTACCGCCACTTCAACGCCAGCGGGGCGGAGCCGGCGCGGCTGTCCTCGACGACCAGTGCGCCGATCATGCTGAACCTGTTCCACAACGAGGCGTTCGTCTTCGACAACCCGTGGGTCTTCGGCGAGCGTGTCGGCACCGACAAGCACTTCTCCGGCGACGGGGACTTCATCCCGATGCGCCCCGGCCGGCACATGTGGGAGACGAACTTCGTCCCCGACCTCGGCTCGTTCGAGCTCCAGCAGTGGAGTGCCCGCGGCGCGGGCGGCAGCAACATGATGTTCGTGCTGGCCGACGGGACGATGCACGCCCACATCTCCGAGATGCCGGTCGGGACGTACAAGAAGGGGCACCGGCACGGCGCCGACTTCCACGTCTACGCCGTCACCGGACAGGGCTACTCGCTGCTGTGGTACGAGGGAGACGAGGACTTCCACCGCGTCGACTGGCAGCACGGCGTCGTCTACGCCCCGCCGGACCGCATGTTCCACCAGCACTTCAACACCAGCGCGCAGCCCGCGCGCTACCTGGCCGTGGCCTTCGGCGGTCTGCGCTACCCGTTCACCGAGGACAAGCGCAAGACGTTCATGGGCATGGACGTCAGCCTGAAGGAGGGCGGCCGGCAGATCGAGTACGAGGACCAGAACCCGAAGGTCCACGAGTTGTACGCCCAGGAGCTCGCCAGGAACAGTGCCGAGATGCGCATGCAGAACTTCGTGGCTGCCCGCGGATGACGGCAGGGCACACGCACGCGCCCGACCCGCTGGCCGGTACAGCCCTCGGGCCGACGTCGGTGTCGGCGAAGGAGATCAGCTTCCCGGACCACCATCACGGTGACGAGGGCGACGCTCCCCGAGCCGACGAGGTACCGGAGGAGGACTACTGGGACGTCGAGAACGTCGAGCTGACGACGGTCGGCATCGACATCGGCTCCTCGACCTCGCACCTGATGTTCGCGCGGGTGCACCTCCAGCGCCTGGCCCAGGGCCTGTCGAGCCGGTTCGTCGTCGTCGACCGCAAGGTGCTGTGGCGCTCGCCGGTGCTGCTCACGCCGTACCTGCCGGACAACAGCATCGATGCCGATCTGCTCGGCGACTTCGTCCGCGATTGCTACGTGCAGGCCGGCTTCGAGCGATCGGCGATCGACAGCGGTGCCGTGGTGCTGACCGGCGAGGCCCTCAAGCGGAGTAATGCCCGCGCGATCGCCGACCTGTTCGCCGCCGAAGCCGGGACCTTTGTCTGCGCGTCTGCAGGTCACCACCTGGAAGCCGTGATGGCCGCGCACGGCTCCGGTGCGGTCGCCGACTCGCGCGAGCACAGCGGGGTTCGCCTGCACGTCGACATCGGCGGTGGTACCGCCAAGCTCGCCGTCGTCTCCGACGGTCAGATCCTCGGTACGGCGGCCGTCGCCGTCGGCGGCCGGCTGGTCGCGCTGGACGGGCGCGAGGTCGTTCGCGTGGAAGGTCCTGCGCTGGAGGTTGCCCGGGTGGCGGGTGTGCCGCTGGCCCTCGGCGAGAAGCTCACCGAGGACGACGAGGACGAGCTCGTGCGTGCCCTCGCCGGCATCCTGCTCAGCTGCATCAACGGCGGCGGTGTCCCCGCTGGGTTCCCGCCCGACCTGCTGCTCGTCGACGATCGTCCGGCCGGTGTCGTCCCCGAGGTGGTCAGCTTCTCCGGCGGAGTGGGTGAATACCTCTACGAGCGCGAGTCACAGACCTTCGGGGACATTGCACCCGCCCTCGGCGCCCAGCTCCGGGACGCCCTCATCGACGGCCGTCTCCCGATGCGGCTGGCCGAGTCGCGTCACCACATCCGCGCCACGGTCATCGGCGCCTCGCAGTTCTCGGTCCAGGTCAGCGGCAACACGGTGGCGCTGTCCGGGACGCAGGTGCTACCGCTGCGCAACCTGCCGGTGCTGTTCCCGCACGTGTCGCTCGCAGGGGACATCGACCCGGACGAGGTCGAGAAGGCGATCGTCTCCGCGGCAGGCCGTTTCGACGTCGCCGACGGCGCCAGTCCTGTCGCCGTGGCCCTCGAGTGGGAGGGCGAGCCGGAGTACCGCCGGCTGCGTCGGTTGGCCGGGGGCGTCGCTGCCGGCCTGGCGGCGCACCGCCGCGCCGGTCAGCCGGTCGTCGTCCTGCTCGACGGAGACGTCGCGCGGACGCTGGGTCGGCTGCTGGTCCGTGAGCTGGACGTGCGGGAGCCGGTGGTGTGTCTGGACGGCGTACGTCTGGAGGAGTTCGACTACGTCGACATCGGCGAGCTGATCAAGCCGAGTGACGTCGTGCCGCTGGTGATCAAATCGCTCCTGTTCGCCGCTCCGGAGTCGCCCGTGGAGGGCAGCGGGGTGCTCCAGCGCACAGCCCGGGAGGTCGGGCCTGCACGTGGGTGAAGCCCTCGCGCTGCTCGCGCTGCTGCTGTTCAGCGCGAATGCGCTGTTGGTCAGCGTCGTGTCCCCACGGCTCGGGCAGGAGATCGGCTTTCTGTTGGCGCTCGGGGCCAACGTCGTCTTCTCCGGGCTTGTTGTGCTGCTCCAGCGTGTCGTTGCGTCGGGCCCGTTCGTGGTGCAGTGGGACGCCTTTGCAATGTTCGCTGTCGGCGGGCTGTTCACCAGCTACCTCGGGCGCCGGCTGTTCTTCCTCTCGGTCCACGCGATCGGGCCATCGCGCGCGACGTCGCTGCAGATCACCAATCCGGTCTTCGCCGGGATCATCAGCTGGATCTTTCTTGGCGAACGGCTCGGCGTGGATGCCATCGGCTTCATCCTCGCCGTGATCCTCGGGCTCTACCTGACGACCCGGATACGCGCCGAGCGGCCGACTCCGGTGGCCGTCGCCAGCGGGGACACACCCCATCAACCGGTCGCCGTCGAGGACCGGCACGTCCGCCTGCCGGGCAAGAAGTTCGGCGCCCTGCCGACCCGCGAGATCGCGCTGGCCCTCACCGGTGCCTTCTCCTACGCGGTGGGCAACGTGATCCGCAGCACCGGCGTCCGGGAGTGGAACGAGCCGGTCCTCGGTGGCTTCGTCGGCGCGGTCGCCGGCACCCTCGCCTATCTCCTGCTGCACACCCAGGTGCGCTCGCTGGTCGTGCGCGTGCGCGAGGCCGATCGACTGGGGGTCTACCTGTGGGGCCTGTCGGGGGTCCTGACCATCTCGGCGCAGATCGCGCTCATCGCCTCCACCCGCTACATCCCGATCGCTGTCGCCGTCGTGGTGGCGGCCGCCCTGCCGGTCATCGTCATCCCCGTGAGTGTGCTGTTCCTGCACAACCGTGAAGCGGTGACCGGCCGGACGGTCGTGGGCGGCCTGCTCATCCTCGGCGGTGTCGCCGGCCTGCTGCTCACCTAGCGTCCGCTCCAGGAGGAAACGTGTCGCATGCTGTCCCGCTCACCTACGCCGGCGTGGTCTACGACCGCACGCGAGGGCTTTACGACGGCTCCGTGCACATCGAGGGGGTGGACCTACGCTACCTCGAGACCGGGATCGAGGACCTGTTCTGGCGGCAGGGCAGGTACAACGAATTCGATGCCGCCGAGTTCTCCTTCGGCGCCTACATCGCGGCGGTGGAACAGGCCGACCGTCCGCTGTGCGCGATCCCGGTCTTCCCGTCGCGGGCCTTCCGGCACTCCGCGGTCTACGTGCGGGCCGACTCGCCGATCACCGACGCCGCCGACCTGGCCGGCCGATCGATCGGTACGCCGGAGTGGAGCATGACCGCGTCGCTGTGGATGCGGGGCATCCTCGGCGAGCACTACGGGCTGGATCTTGCCGGTGTCCGCTGGCGGACCGGTGGGCTGGAGGAGCCGGGCCGGCAGGAGAAGTCACGGGTCACCCCCCCGGACCAGTTCACGGTCGAGCCGCTGGGCGCCGGCCAAACCCTCAGCGACCAGCTGCTGAGCGGCGGTATCGACGCCCTGATCAGCGCCCGGCCACCGGCCGCGTTCCTGAAGGCGGACCCGCGGATCCGGCGGCTCTTCCCGGACTACCGGAACGAGGAGCAGGAGTTCTTCCGCCGGACGGGGGTCGTGCCCCTGATGCACGTCGTGGTGGTCAAACGGACTCTCGTCGAGGAACACCCGTGGCTGGCCAACAACCTGCGGCACGGCTTCGAACTGGCGCGGGCGCAGGCCGCTCCCGCACTGCGCGACTCCGCAGTGTCCTTCTCCTCGCTGATCTGGGAGACGGCCTATGCCGAGCAGGAGGCCCAGCTGCTCGGCGACGTGTTCGCCTACGGGGTCGATGCCAACCGGGCGACCCTCACGACGCTGCTGCGCTATGCCCATGACCAGGGCTTCACCGCGCGGCTGCTCGATCCCGACGACCTGTTCGTACCGTCGACGTTGACCGACGCGAAGGTGTGACCGGATCCCCGGCAGGGTGGGCCCGCGTCAGGACGTCTGCACGTGACGGTCGCGGCCCGCGAACAGGCCGGCCGCGAGCTGCGGTACCAGCACGGCGAGCAGGAGCAGCAGGGCGGGCGTCCACGAGCCCGTGATGTCGTTCAGGGCTCCCAGCAGCAGAGGGCCCAGCGCGGCGATGAGGTAGCCGACCGTCTGGGCCAGCGCCGACACCCGGGCGGTGTCGCCGCTGCTGCGCGTACGCAGGACGAACATGGTGAGCGACAGCGAGAAGTTGGCCCCCTGTCCGAGGCCGAGGACGAGCACCCAGAGGTACGGCGCGACCAGCGGGGCCAGCAGGAGACCGGCCAGTCCGATCCCGGTCAGCGCCGTCGCGAGGACCACCTGCCGCTGCTGGTTCCGGGCGCGTACTGCGAAGCGCGGGACGACGAGGGCAACCGGGGCCTGGACGAGCACCAGCACGCTGAGCAGCAGTCCCGCCTCCTGTGCGCCGAGCCCCTGCGCCCGGTAGATCGAGGGCAGCCACACCAGCAGGGCGTGGAAGCCGAGCCCGACCAGGCCGAAGAAGGCCGTGACCTGCCAGGCCAGCGCGTCCCGCAGCACCGAGCCTCTCGGCGGGGGCTGGATCGGTACATTGCCGCCGCCGCGGGTCCCGAAGACCCAGGCGGCGAGCGCGACGGTAGCAGGCACGGCCCAGACGCCCAGCCCCCCGCGCCAGCCCAGACCGAGCAGCGCCGCCAGCGGAGCGGTGCTCGCCGCTGCCACCGCGGCAGAGCCGCTCAACGCCATCGTGTAGACACCCATCGCCGGACCGGGGTGGGACGGGAAGTCGCGCTTGATGACCGCTGGCAGCAGCACGTTGGCGACGGCCACGCCGGCGCAGGCCAGGACCGTCCCGGCGAAGAGGGCGACGGCGCCACCGGTCGCTCGGACCAGCAGTCCGACGACCAGGGCGACCAGCGAGCCGGTGAGGACACGGTTGATGCCCCAGCGGCGGGCCGGCCGCGGGGCCACCGGTGCGAGAAGTCCCAGGCACAGGACGCCGAGCCCTGCCATGACGGCGACCGCGGTTCCGGACAGTGCAAGATCGGCGCGCAGGTCCGGCAGCATCGGGCCCACGCTGGCCAGCAGCGGCCGGAGGTTGGCTGCCACCAGTCCGACGAGCAGGCCGAGGGCCAGCGGCGACAGGGTGGGCCGCCGCGGGAACGTCGACCGTTCCATCGCGCTCCCCCGGGTGCATGCTGCTAGGCCCAAAAACTGTTTGGGTATGGACAGTCATCCAACCGCACAATAACGTCCGGGCAAGGCTCCTTCGTCGAGCTGCAGCCACGAGAGGACACGACGTTGATCAGGTCCGGATCTCCCCACACCCGAAAGATCTTCCGTCGGCTAGGCCTGGTCCTGGCCGGCGCCGTCGCGCTGGCCGCCTGCGGTGGCGGCGCAGCCGACACCGATACATCCTCGGGCGGCGACGGCTCCGTCGGGTCGGCCACCTTGCGGCTGGTCGCGGCCTGGCCGGAGAACGACCCCTACCAGAACGTCGGCCTCGGCATGCTCCAGGAGGAGGTCGACAAGCTCAGCGACGGCAAGATGTCGATCGAGGTGGTCGGCGGGCCGGAGTCCATCGCCCCCTTCGACCTCGCCGACGCGGTGCGGTCCGGCGCGATCGACATGGCCTGGCTCTCCGCCGCCTACTACCTCCCCGCGCTGCCCGAAGCCTCCGTGCTGGACTACTCGCAGCTGACGGCGGAGGAGGAGCGGGAATCCGGTGCCTTCGAGTATCTGAGCGACATCCACCACGAACGGATGAACGCCCACCTGCTCGGCCGCGGCTCGGTCGGGTCGACGTACAGCATGTACACGACCAAGCCTGTGGCGGCCGTCGCTGACCTGGCCGGCATGCGGCTGCGGGTCTCCCCGGTGTATGTGCCGTTCGTGGAGGCCCTGGGCGCCGAGGCGGTGACCCTGCCGCCGGGCGAGATCTTCACGTCCCTCGAGCGGGGCGTCATCAACGGGTTCACCTGGCCCTTCGTCGGCATCTCGGCCATCCAGCTCCACGAGGTCGCCCGCTACCAGGTGCTGCCGACGTACTGGCAGACCGACATCGTCGAGCTGGTCAACCTCGACATCTGGGAGGGGCTGTCCGAGGCGCAGCAGGAGGTGCTCACCCAGGCGGCCATCAATGTCGAGGGCAGGACCGGCGAGGCCTACGAGCAGCTCCGGGCAGAGGAGCTGAAGACGCTCGAGGCTGCCGGGGTGAAGCAGGTGGAGTTCGAGGGCGGCGAGGCAGAGAAATACCTGGAGCTGTCCAGGGACTCCGCGAAGAGCTGGGTCCAGAAGAACGTCCGCACCGACGCCGACACCCTGATTGACAAGTTCTTCACGTGAGCCCGGCGGCCGAACCCGGCGCGGACCGCAGGCCGCGTTCGGCGTCGGGGCTGCTGTCGCGGGGCCTGGACCGGGTCGAGGACGGGCTGGCCGCCCTGGTCGGGGCCATGCTGCTCGCCCTGATCCTCGTCATCGTCTACGACGTGTTGGCGCGGCAGATCGGGATCGACTCGGCGCCCTGGACGGTGCCGCTCGCGGAGTACTACGTCATCTGCCTGACGTTCCTGCCGGCCGCCTGGATCCTGCGGCAGAACGGGCACGTCGCGGTCGACTTCCTGGGCAGCAGAATCGGTCCGCACCGGGCCCGCCTGCTCGCTCTGGCCACGGCCGGGGTGGCCCTCGCTGCCTGTGGCATCGCCGGCTGGTACTCCCTGAGCCTGGTGCTCGACGACTACCAGCGGGCGGTGGTGCTGACCAGCGGAGGGCTGTCCGTCCCGCGCTGGCTCACCCGGGCCGCCATTCCGATCGGGTTCTTCCTGCTCTCCGCCGAACTCGTGCGGGGCCTGCTGCGGGCGATGCCGAGGAAAGGCGTCCCGTGAGCTGGGAGATCGTGCTGCTGGCCTTTCTCAGCTGTCTGCTGGTCCTGATGTTCACGGGCATTCCGGTGGCCTTCGCCTTCCTGACGACCAGCATCCTGGCCAGCACCCTGCTGTTCGGCTTCGAGACCGGCGTCGACCGGATGGTCACCAGCATCCCGAGCTTCATCGGCAACTACGCGCTGCTCCCGATCCCGATGTTCGTGCTCATGGGCGAGCTTCTCTTCCAGGCGCAGGTGGCGACCCGGACGCTGGACGCCGTGGCCAAGATCGTGGGACGTGTTCCCGGACGGCTCGGCGTGATCACGATGGCCGGCGGCACCGCCCTCGGCACCCTGAGCGGCTCGGCCGTGGCCACCACCTCCATGCTCAGCCGGACGCTGATCCCCGAGATGCTCGACCGCGGTTACAGCAAGAGCATGTCCGCCGGGCCCATTCTGGCTGCCGGCGGCCTCGCCATGATCGTTCCGCCCAGCGCCATGGCAGTCCTGGTCGGGACGATCGGGAACATCTCCATCGGCCGGCTGCTCGTCGCGGGCATCCTGCCCGGCCTGCTGCTCGCCACGTTGTCGGTCACCTACATCGTCGTGCGGTGCTGGCGCGACCCCAGCCAGGCGCCGAACTACGAGTCGCCGCGGATCAGCACCCGTGAGCGCCTGGTCATCGTCGTGCGCGACATCCTCCCGTTGGGGCTGGTCGTGCTGGTGATCCTCGGCCTCATCGTGCGGGGCATTGCGACACCGACCGAGGCGGCGGCCTTCGGCGTGCTCGCTGCCGCCATCCTCATGGTCGGTTACGGGACCGCCAGCCGGGATGCTGTGGTCCGCTCGCTTCTCGGGACTGTCCGGCTCAGTGGGATGATTTTGCTGATCATGGGCGGGGCCGCCGCCTACAGTCAGCTGCTGGCCTTCTCCGGAGCCACCCGGGACCTGCTGGCGCTGGTGACGGATCTCCCGGTGCACCCGCTGGTCGTGATCGCCGCGATGGTGCTGATCGTGGTTTTGATGGGCTCGCCCATGGAGCAGGTTTCAATCCTGCTCATCACCCTGCCGGTGTTCGTGCCGGTCGTCGTCGCGCTGGGCTACGACCCGGTCTGGTTCGGGATTCTCATGCTCATCACGATGGACATGGCGAACCTGACGCCACCACTCGGCCTGGGGTTGTTCGCGGTGAAAGGCGCTGCCCCGGAGTCCTTCAGCTTCGCCGACGTGTGCCGGGCAGCCGTCCCGTTCATCGGCGTCGACCTCGCGGCCATCGCGCTGATGATGGCCTTCCCCGCGATCGTCCTGGTCCTGCCGGACCTCCTCCTGGGCGCCACATGAGCGCCTGACCACCATGAGCAGCCTTGGCTGGAGCAGCTATGGGCGCGACCGATCCCGACTCGTCGAGAAGTGAGACGCCATGCCACGGATCCGCATCACCGAGTACCTGGACATCGAGCTCGACGACCGCCACTGGTACTGCAACCGGTGCGGTCACGACATCGGCCCGGCCGACCGGCCCTACAAGGAGGGATGCCTGGTCGCCGACCGCAACCCCCAGGACGTCCACCCGGTGCTGGCGCCGCACAAGGAGTACAACTTCTCGTTCGACCCGGCGTGGGTCCGCCTGATCGAGTTCTACTGTCCGGGCTGCTCGACTCTGATCGAGAACGAGTACCTGCCGCCGGGCCACCCCTTGACCTGGGACATCGAGCTGGATCTCGACGACCTCGCGCGCCGGTACGCGGCGGGCGCCGTCGCCGAGACGGGCGGCTCGGCGTGACGGCCCGCATCGGGGTGGACGTCGGCGGGACCTTCACCGACGTGTACGTGGTGCGCGACGGTGAGGCAGCGCGAGCCAAGGCGGATTCGACGGCGTACGACCTGCGGGTCGGATTCTTCAACTCGGTAAGGACAGCCGGCGAGCAGTTCGGGTTGACCCTCGACGAGCTGCTTGCGGAGACGGAATCAATCGTCTACTCCACGACGGTCGGCACGAATGCACTCATCGAACACCGCGGGCCCAAGCTCGGTCTCATCACGACGATGGGTTACGAGGACACGATGCTCATCGGCCGGGGCCGCAGCTGGGCGGACGGGCTGCCGATCGAGTCCCGCTACGACCGCGCGCGGGCGCAGCGACCGGAGCCGCTCATCCCGCCGCACCTCATCCGTGGCGTGCGGCAGCGCATGGACAACCAGGGCAATGTGCTCATGCCGATCCAGGACGAGGACGTCCTGGCGCAGGTGCAGCACCTGGTCGACCAGGGCGTTCGTGGCTTCGTGGTGGTCTTTCTCTACTCCTACGTCAACCCAGAGCACGAGCAGCGGGTGCGTGAACTCATCCGGCAGCAGTACCCGGAGTCCTACCTCGGTCACATGCCGGTCTTCCTGTCCAGCGACGTGTCCCCCCAGATGGGGGAGTACCGGCGGACCACGACGTGCGTCCTCGACGCGTTCCTGCGGATCGAGGCGGAGAGTCACCTGCTCGGCCTCACCGACGATTGCCGCGACAAGGGTTACGAGCAGCCCTTCCTCATCGCCAAGTGCACCGGCGGTGCGTCGTCCCTGTCCCGCACCCGCCCCATCCACATGTTCGGCAGCGGCCCGGTGGCCGGCATCGTCGGCGCAGCCGAGGTGGGCCGCAGCTACGGGGTGAAGAACGTCCTGATGACCGACATGGGCGGCACGAGCTTCGACCTCGGGCTCATCGTCGAGGGCCGGGAGCGGATCCACGACTTCGACCCGGTCATCGACCGGTGGCGGGTGCAGGTGCCCCTGGTCGCGCACTGGTCCATCGGCGCCGGGGGCGGCAGCCTCGCCCGAGTGGAGGAGGGCATCCTCCGGGTCGGCCCGCAGAGCGCCAAGGCGCTGCCCGGCCCCGCCTGCTACGGCCGCGGCGGCGATCGCCCCACCGTCACCGACGCCGACGTCGTCCTCGGCTACATCGATCCCGACTACTTCCTCGGCGGGCGCATAAGGCTGGACGCGGAGCGCGCGCGGGCTGCGGTTCGCGAACACGTCGCCGAGCCGCTGGGGATGGATCTACACACCGCCGCCTGGAGCATCAAGCAGATGGTCGACGGCATGATGGGCCAGGAGATCTACCGGATCGCGGCCCTCACCTCCGGCCTCGACCCCCGGGACTTCACCGTCTTCGCCTTCGGCGGCGCCGGGCCGGTGCACGCCTCCGGTTACGCCGCCGCAGCCGACGTGTCGACCGTAGCGATGTTCGCCTTCGGCAGCGTTGCGGGAGCGTTCGGCACGCTGCACCTGGATGTCCTGCAGTCCTACGAGCGGACGCATTCGGCGATCCTCTACTCCTCGACGACCCAGC
Source organism: Mycobacteriales bacterium (assembly GCA_040902655.1). Lineage (NCBI taxonomy): Bacteria > Bacillati > Actinomycetota > Actinomycetes > Mycobacteriales > Mycobacteriales bacterium. The sequence goes on along the minus strand of JBBDWV010000005.1, from coordinate 55,767 downwards.
GCTACGCCGAGGACGTCATCGGCCCGTTCAACACTGCGGTCCAGGAGTTGCTCGCGGAAGCGCACCGGGACATCGACGAGGAGGGCTTCCAAGCGGAGGGGATCAGCTACTCGCTCGAGGTGCTTCTGCGTTTCGGCCAGCAGCGCCACAGCCTGCCCGTGGATGCCGACAAGCTCCAGCTGGAGGACGTCAGCGACGTGGAGCGGCTGGTCTCGCAGTTCGCCACCGCCTACGCGGAGGCCTACGGTCCAGGGTCGGTCTACATCGAGGCCGGTGTCGAGATTCTCGGCCTGCGACTGAACGCCAGCGCACCGCTACCCAGCCCACCCCTGTCGGCCAATCGTGGCAGCGTGACGCAGACGGAGCAACGCGGGGAGAGACTCGCCTTCTGGGGGCCGGAACACGGCCCGTTGCAGACCCCCGTCTACCTGTGGGAGAGCCTCGCCCCCGGCACGGCGTTTGCCGGTCCCGCGCTCATCGACTCGGACGACTCGGTGGGCGTCGTCCCCCCTGACTGGACCTTCCGGCTGGACGAGAACCGCACCGGCTGGATGCACCGACAGCCGGCCGGCGCCGCCCTGCACGCCGTGTCGCAGAGCAGCGACGCCGACACCAACGCTCGCACCATCTCCTCTCGAGGCTAGGGATTCTCATGGGACGCCTGCGCGACAGCATCCGACTGCACGACGGCCTGATCTACGACCGGCACGCCTACGGCAAGGCGCCCGGGCGGGACCCGGAGTTGCTGATCCGGTCGACGGAGCCCCCGTCGCCGCTCGAGCTCGCGGGGATGGAGTCGATCTCGATGGTCGACCTGGAGGTCTTCCGCCACAAGATGAACTCCATCGTCGAGGAGGCCCGGGACGTCTACATGTCGTTGTCGATCTCCGAGGGGATCATCACCGGTGACATGAACGCCACGGTCTTCACGCCCGAGGGCGACCCCGCGGTGGTGGCCACCGGCATCTTCTTCCACAGCCTGCTCAACTACGGGCCGATCAAGTACGTCCTGGAGTACTACCGCGACGACCCGACCGTCGGCCTGCGGGACGGCGACGTCTACTTCTTCAACGACCCCACCTGCGGTGGCGTCCACACCTTCGACATGTTTGTCTTCGCGCCCATCTTCTTCGAGGGCGAACTGATCGGCTGGGCCGAAGTCGGCGGCCACCAGGGTGAGTGCGGCTCGATCTCGCCGGGCGGGTTCAGCCCGACCGCCACGACCCGCTGGGAGGAGGGCCTGCACGTCCACGCGCTGCGGATCGCGGACAACTGGGAGCTCCGCCGTGACATCCTGGACTTCTTCCTCAACTCCGTGCGCAACCCTTTCGTCTTCGCCTCCGACCTCAAGGCGCGGGTGGCGACCGTCCAGCGCATCCGCGACCGCGTGATACGGGAGGCCGAGCGGCGTGGCAAGGAGCAGGTGGCGGGTGGGCTGCGCAAGATCCTGTCGGTGACAGCGGACCTGGCCCGCCAGCGCCTGCTGCAGCTGAACGACGGCATCTACCGCAACGTGATGTTCAACGACGGGGTCGGCAACGACTCCGGGCTGGTCCGCGTGCCGACCACGGTCATCAAGGAGGGTGACTCCCTCACCGTGCTCGTCCAGGGCGTCTCACCGGAGAACAACAGGGGTCCGCAGCACTCGACCTGGCACCTGATGAAGGCCTCGATGGGGGTCTACCTGTTCACCTACTTCTTCCGGGGACTGCCGGCCAACATGGGTCTGTTCGATCCCATCGAGGTGCTCGTGGAAGGTCCCTCGATCGCGAACTGCTCGGCCGATGTCGCGCACGGGGAAGGCACCACCATCTCGGCGATGCTGGTGCAGAACGTCCATGTCATGGGCTCGAAGATGCTCTTCGGCAGCGAGCATCGGCTCGGCGTATCGGCGCCCTTCGCCCGCAACGTCACCCTCTACATCCAGGCGGGCACGAACAGCTACGGCTACCGCACCGCCAACTTCTCCGGCGCGGCGAACGCGGCCGGCCAGGGGGCCCGCTTCGACCTGGATGGCGAGCACGCCGCCGGCTTCTACTGGGCGTCCTTCACCGACGCGGGTGAGGTCGAGGAGTCGGACATGCGACTGCCGACGGTGACGCTGGCCAGGATGATCGACAAGGACTTCCACGGCTTCGGGAAGTTCCGTGGTGGCACGCCACTGATGGAGGTGTCGATGGCGCCGCAGGGGGGCTGCCAGATGACCTCCCGCGGCGGGTCGGATCGGGTCAGTCACAACTCGGGTCTGTTCGGCGGCTACGCCGGGCCGCCGAACCCACGCTTCGTCATCCGCGGGACCAACGCGCTCGAGATGTTGGCCGACAGCGACCCACGCCTGAAGTTCAGCCAGTACGCACTGGCCAAGGAGCAGGCCATCGAGGGCGAGTACATCTTCGCGACGTCCTCGGCGGCGACCGAGGACTTCCAGGCCGGTGACATCTTCGTCTACAGCATCAGTGCCGGTGGGGGCTACGGCGATGTGCTCGAGCGCGAGCCGGAGGCCGTACTGGAGGACGTCCGGGCCGAGGTGCTGTCCGCCGAGACCGCGCGGGACGTCTACCACGTCGTCGTCGACCCGCACACCGATCAGGTGGATCAGCAGGCGACCACCGCAGCCCGTGCCGCCGAGCGCGACGAGCGCCGGGAGCGGGGCAAGCCGTTCGGGGAGTTCATCCAGGGGTGGCTGTCCCAGCGTCCGCGCGAGGACATGCTGACCTACTACGGCAACTGGCCCGAACCGAGGTTGGAGAGCTACGACAAGCCGTACTGGGGCCAGTACGAATGACGGCGCCTCCTCACGACATCGGCTTCCTGCCCATCGTCTACCGCCTCGCGGGACGGCTGGAGCAGCTCACCTGGGAGGAGCTCAGCGACGACGTGACCTCGTCGACCTTCGCACTGCGCAGCGCCCAGCAGCTGTTCGGCCTGCCGGTCGTCGTCTCGCACTTCCGCCTCGGCGTGGAGGGTGAGGCGTGCGGGGCGCGGGTCGAGCGGGACTCCACGGGCAGCATCACCGGGAGCGGGACCGCGACCGCTCCCCTCCCGGCCGGACAGGACCTGCTGGACGCGACGCCGCTGGCCCAGGTACTCGAGGTGACGGCGCGACTGAGCACCGAGTTCCGGGACGACGTGGCCGTCGCCGGGGTGCTGTCGGGACCTCGCAGCCTGCAGTCCGTGCTGCCGGTGGACGCCGCCGAGCTGACCCAGCTGTACGCGGTGCTCGCCCGGGCCTATCTCGAGCGCGGGGCCCGGCTGCTCATCGTCGCGGAGGACCCGGTGCTGGGGGTGGGATCGCAGCAGGACGTCTCCCTGAACCCGCTGCTCAACGTGGCCGGCTACTTCGGGGCACAGGTCATCGTGCTGGACGAGCTGCCCCGCGATCAGGTGCTGCCCCTGGACGAGCTGGCTCGGGAGCCGAACCGCAGCTGGCGTGGAAGGCCTGTCGTGACCGACGGAGAGGTGCCGCAGGACCTGCCGGCCGAGCACCTCTCTGCGTGGCTGAAGGAGTTGAGCTGATGTACACCGCGGACCTGGACGTGGGCGGGACCTTCACGGACGGCTTCTTCACCGACGGGGCCGAGAGCCGGACAGGGAAGGTGCTCACCACCCCGCACGACCTCACCGAGTGCTTCCTGAACTGCCTGTCCGAAGGCGCGTCCCGCTTCGGCGTGCCCTTGCGCGACTTCCTGCGCGACTGCCTCGTCGTACGTCTGTCGACGACACTCGGCACCAACACGCTGCTCCAGCGCCGCGGCCCGACCCTCGGCCTCATCGTGGAGAGGGGCCACGAGCAGGACCTGTACGGGGACGGACCCGCTCCCGCCGGCGACCTTTTCCTGCGTCCCGGAATGGTCGTGGGCATCAGCTCGGCACCCGAGGACGAGGAGGTGCTGCTGGCCGCCAGGACACTGGTCAACCTCGGTGCCCGGATGATCGCGGTCAGCCTGCGGGATGCCCAGGCCGAACAGGCGCTGCGGGCGGTCGTGCTCGAGCGCTATCCGGTCCACTACCTGCGCTCGATCCCCCTCCAGCTCAGCCACGAGGTCAGCTACTCGAGCGATGCCCACACCCGGACCAACACCGTGGCGCTGAACGCCTACCTGCACGGCGAGCTCGCGCGGGGGCTGTTCCGGGCCGACGACCTCGTCCGCGACAACGGTCTGACCCGGCCGCTGCTCGTCGTGCACGCCAGCGGCGGCTGCGCGCGGGTGGCCAAGACGGTCGCGGTACAGACGTTGAGCAGCGGGCCGGCCGTGGCCGTGAACGGCGTCGCGGCCCTGGCCGAGCTCCTCGGCGAGCAGAACGTCGTCACCGCCGACATGGGGGGCACCAGCCTCGACGTCGCCGTCCTGCAGGGCGCCCGCCCTGCGGTGGTGGACGACCCGTGGATGGCCGGCCTGCACCTGTCGGTGCCCATGATCGAGACCGAGTCGCTGGGTGCCGGGGGCGGCAGCATCGCCAAGGTCGTCGACGGGCAGCTGCAGGTCGGGCCGCAGAGCGCCGGCTCGGCACCTGGTCCCGCCTGCTACGACAAGGGCGGTGTCGAGCCGACGGTGACCGACGCGAACCTCGTCCTGGGCCTGATCGACCCCGACAGGTTCCTCGGCGGGCGGATGGCGCTCAACCGAGACCGCGCCGAGCAGGCGATCGCCCGACGCGTCGGGCGGCAGCTGGAAGGCTCCACCGAGGATCTCGCGATGGCCATCAGGAGTCGGGTGAACGAGGGCATGGCCGGGCTGATCGGCAGCCGGCTGGACGACCCCGGCAGCTTCACCCTGTTCGCCTTCGGGGGCGGCGGCCCCTTGCACGGCTGTGGCCTGGCCGATCTGATCGGGATCCGGCGCGTGGTCGGCTTCCCCTTCGGTTCGGTGTTCAGCGCCTTCGGGTCGTCCACCGCAGACGTCCGGCACGAGTACGCCGGCAAGGACCCGGGCGCGCTCCGCCGCCAGGCCGAGGTCGACATGCGCGGTGAGGGCTTTCCCGCCTCGGACATCCGCTATGAGGCGGGCACCCGCGACGGGCGGGCCACGCTGAGCGCCTGGGCGCCCACCCCGCACTGGCTGCCGGTCGCCGCGTCCGTCGAGCCGTCCCGGCCGGAGCCGAAGGAACGGCGTGCGGTGCGTTGGGAGGACTCGGTCGAGGCGGTCCCGACACCGGTGTTCCAGCTGGCCGAACTCGCGCGCGGGGCGGAGCTCGACGGGCCGGCCATCATCGAGGCGGCAGACAGCTCCTATGCCGTGAACGACGGCTGGGGCGCACGGATCGACGAGTGGGGCAACATCGTCATGGAGAGGACGCTGCCGGATGCTGGCTGACCTGACCGCGATCGACTGCCACGTCCACCCGTGGGACGACGTCTCGCTCGCCTCGATGGGCGGCGGCCGTCGCGAGGCCATGTCGACGTACTTCGGCAAGCAGATGGACCCCGTGTCGTTGGACACGCTTGCCGAGGATTACCGGCGCCGGCGGATGATGTGCGTGCTGCTGGCCTCTGACGACTCCACCAGCTCGGGCCTGCCGCCGGTCCCGAACGACCACGTCGCACGGGCGGTCCGTGACCACCCGGACGTGTTCCTGGGCTTCGGTGGTGTCGATCCCTGGATGGGCAGGCTGGCGCTCGAGGAAGTCCGGCGGATCAAGGGTCTCGGCCTGCGGGGCCTGAAGTTCAACCCGGGTCGCCAGCATTTCGAGGCCAACGCGCCGCGGTTCGCGCCGCTGTGGGAGCTGGCAGCCGAGTTGGGCCTGATCTGCCTGTTCCACACCGGCATGATGGGGAACGGGGCGGGGCAGCGGGGCGGCCTGGGCTTCAAGCTGAAGTACACCGCCCCCATTCCCTACCTCGACGACATCGCCGCCGACCACCCGGGACTCACGATCATCTCGGCGCACCCGGGATGGCCGTGGCAGGACGAGCAGCTGGCAATGGCCCGGCACAAGGGCAACGTCTACCTCGACCTGTCCGGCTGGGCTCCGAAGTACTTCCCGCCGCAGCTGGTGCAGCACGTCAACACGATGCTGCAGGACCGGGTGCTCTTCGGCTCCGACTGGCCGGTCATCACCCCGGAGCGCTGGCTGGCGGAGTTCGCCGAGCTCCCGATCAAGGACGAGGTGCGGCCGAAGGTGCTGCTCGAGAACGCGCGCCGGCTGTTCGGCATCTGAGCGGGTCGCGCGCCCCGGTCTCCGCGCGATCGTCAGGCCCTCAGGCCGGCTCTGGCGGAGCCGCCGGCAGCCCCAGCTCGGCGAGGACCGCCGCGGTGTCCTGGCCGAGCGTCGGTGGCGCCGCCAGCTGCTGGCACGGCGTCTGCGAGAAGCGCACCGGCGGGGCGACGCCGACCACCTCCCCCTGCGTGGGGTGCTGCAGGCGGAGCTCGAGCCCCCAGTGCTGCGCCTGCGGCTCGGCGAAGACGTCCTCGATCGAGTTGACCTGCGCGTGCGGCACGTCGTGGTGCAGGAAGGCCTCCCGCCACGCCTCGACCGGCCGCCTGCGGAAGACCGGAGCCAGCTCGACATGCAGGTCCTCGAAGTGCTCCACCCGGGCTTCGCGGGTGGCGAAGCGGGGATCGGTGAGCAGGTCGGCGCGCTCGACGGCCGCGACGAAGGAGGTCCAGAACTTCGCCGGCGACGACAGATGCACCGTGATGACCCGGTCGTCGCTGCACGTGAAGGCATACGACTGGCTCAGGCTGGGCCGCCGGTGCGGCCCCCCGCGGTCGCCGGTCGCGTGCCAGATGGCCGCCTCCGAGGTGAGGAACGCCGCCGTCGCGGCGAACATCGACACGTCGACGTGCTGCCCCGGCCCGTCCGCGCCGCGTGCCGTGAGGGCGGCCAGAACGGCGTAGGCCGCGGTGAGTCCGGCGATGCCGTCGGACATCGCCGGGCCGGTGATCCGCGGCTTGTCCGGGTCGAGCGTCTGGCTGAGCATCCCGCCCAGAGCCTGCGCCACGGTGTCGTAGACCGGCCGATCGGCCGCCGGGCCCTCCTGGCCGAAGCCGGAGACCGAGCAGTAGACGAGGCGGGGATTCCAGCCGCGCACCGTCTCGTAGCCCAGACCGAGCCGGTCCATGACGCCGGGGCGGGAGTTCTCCAGCAGGACGTCCGCCCGCTCCACCAGCCCGCGGCCGACCGCTGCGCCGTGCTCGCTGCGCAGGTCCACCGCGACGCTGCGCTTGTTCCTGTTGTAGGCCAGGAAGTGCGGCGCGTAGCTGCCTCCGGCGAAGCTGCGGAACGGGTCACCCCCCGACGGGGACTCCACCTTGACGACCTCCGCGCCCAGATCGGCCAACAGCTGCCCGGCATAGGGGCCGGCGATGAAGCTGGCGATCTCCACGACCCGGATGCCCGCGAGCGGGCCCCGCGCAGGTGTGCTGTCAGCGTCGACGGGCATGGCGTTCGAGCGGCTCTCAGGTCAGTAGCTGAGCGAGCGGCGCGGGCACAGGCCGCTCACCATGGGAGGAAATTAACAGTCGCTCTCAAAAAATTCTAGAGGTGGACAATCGTGACGAGCAACCAACGAAGCGGAGGTCTGTAGGTCGACGACATCCTCGGCGGTACCGGGACAGCGCGCGATGGCGCTCAGCGCCGGAGCAGGGCCTCGGCCGTCCCGCTCAGAACGGCATCGACGTCCCGCGCGTCGAGGCCCGCCGCGAGCACCGCCGCGCCGGCCGGACGCTCGGCGATCGGGAACGGATAGTCAGTTCCGACCATGACGCGGTCCGCGCCCACCGCGAGCACGAGCGAGCGCAGCGTCCCGGCGTCGTAGACCAGCGAGTCGTACCAGAACCGGCGCAGGTAGTCGCGGACCGGACGGTCCGGCGGAGTCAGGCCCGGCAGCATCGTGATGCAGCGCTCGATCCGCGGCAGCATCGGGAGGAGCGCGCCACCGCCGTGGGCGAGAACGACCCGGAGCCGGGGGTGCCGGTCCAGGACCCCACCCAGCACCAGCGTGGCAGCAGCCGCCGCGGTCTCCGCCGGCATGCCGACGGAGTAGAGCAGCCCGTGCTGTCCCAGCCGGTCCTCCCCCAGCACCTGCCACGGATGCACGAACAGCAGCGCGTCGACCTCCTCGCAGGCGGCGTAGACCGCTTCCAGCGACGGGTCGTCGAGGGCGCGCCCGTCGACGTTGGTGCCGATCTCCAGGCCCTGGAGTCCCAGGTCGCGTACCGCTTCGACGACCAGCAGCGCTGCGACGTCGGGATCCTGCAGGGGAAGGGTGCCCAGCCCGGCGAACCGGCTGGGGTGCCGGCGGACCAGGTCGGCGATCCACTCGTTCTGCGCCAGGGCCAACTCGGCCACACCCGCCGCGGGGAGCGCATAGCTGAAGGTGACCGGGATCGGGGAGACGACCTGCAGGGCCACGCCCTCGGCGTCCATCTCCTCGATCCGGCGCTCCGGATTCCAGCACCGGTCGTCCAGCGTTCGGAAGAACGTGCCGCCGAGAGTGAGGTCTGCGCTGCAGGCGCCGGTGGCGACGAGCTCGGGCCAGGCCTGCCCCGCGAAGCGCTCGGCGAGCCGCGGCAGCGTCGGCGGGACGACGTGCGTGTGGATGTCGATCCGACCCGACGGAGTAGCCCCGCTCGTTGGCTGTGCCGGACTCACTCTTCGAGTTCGCCGGGCGGCTCCAGTCCGGCCGCCTCGACGGAGGTGTGCAGGCGTCCGAGCAGCTCCGTCAGCTGCACGCGCTCCTTGCGGCTCAAGCCGGACATCATCGTCTCCAGGTAGCGCCAGTGCCCGGGAAAGAACTGCGCCAGGAAGTCTTCGCCTGCTGCGGTGTTCGCGATCAGGAAGGAACGACGGTCGGTGGGGTTCACCTGGCGTTCGATCAGCGACCGTCGGGTGAGGGCGTCGACCACCCCGGTCAGGTTGGCGGGTCGTACCGAGACCGCCCGCCCCAGCTCCCCCATGGTGAGGGGGTGTTCGGCCCGGTGCAGGACGGCGAGGATGTGGAACTGGCTCACGGTGAAGCCGTGCGGGGCAAGCTCCGCGGCGCTCACCCTGTCGAAGGCCCACATGGTGCGGTAGAGCGTCAGGGTCAGGGCCAGCAGGCTCGGGTCGAACTCCGCGCCGTGCTGCTCGGCGGCCCGCGAGACCTGCCACGGCACGCTTGTCTCGTCCGGCTTCCGGCTGCCCTGGCTCCGGACCCTTCCGGTGCCGTTGCGCACTTTCGCGTCAGTCGCCACTCCGCCGTCCTCTCGCCGCGCGTGCTGCCGTCGGCGGTTCCGACCGTGCACCGCACCTGGAGCGTAGGCCACGGCCAGGGGAAGCGAAACATTCATGCTTGACGAAAGTTCAGTACCAAACCTAGTCTTGGGCTGTTGCCGCCGCTGGAGGAGGACGAATGGCCGAGGTGCTCGGGGTAGGGCTGTCCCACTACCCGCCGTTCAGCGGGCTGGACGCCGACATGGCCGGGATCATGCGTCGGATCCTCGCCGACCCGGCCATCCCGGCCGCCGAGAAGGACCCGGTGAACTGGCCGGAGATCGCGCGCCGGGAGTGGGCCGACGACGAGGGTGTCGCCGCCGCGGCCGGCCACCGGGCCGCGCTGATCAAGGGCTTCGAGCGTGCGCGCGAGGAGATCGACGCCTTCGCCCCGGACGTCGTGCTCATCTGGGGCGACGATCAGTACGAAAACTTCCGCGAGGACATCATCCCGCCGTACGCCGTCCTGGCCTACGAGGACATCGAGGTGCGCCCGTGGGCCCACGCCGCGGACTCCTCGGACATGAAGGGCCGCCCGAACGTGTGGGGTGAGACGGCGGAGACGAGCTTCACCATCCGTGGTCGTCGCGACATCGGCAAGCATCTGGTGAGCGGGCTGCTCGAGCGGGGTGTGGACGTGGCCTACGCGTACGAGCGGCTGCACCACCCGAGCCTGCCGCACGCATTCCTCAACGCGGTGCTGTACCTCGACTACCACCGCACCGGCTTCCCCTACCCGGTCCTGCCGTTTCCGATCAACTGCTACGGCCGCAGGGTCATCAGTTACCAAGGATTCATGGCGCCCTTCGACGATGTGCGCGAGCTCGACCCGCCGTCGCCCACCCCCGCCCGGCTCATGGACGTCGGTGCCGCCGTCGCAGAGGTGCTCGCCGCCTCGCCCTGGCGGGTCGCGCTGGTGTCCTCGTCCAGCTGGTCGCACGCCTTCATCTGCGACAAGACCTGGCGGCTGCGCCCGGACACCCCCAGCGACCGCCGGCTCTACGACGCGATGGCGTGCGGCGATGTGGACCAGTGGCGCCGGACCCCGCTCGAGGAGGTCGAGTCGGCCGGGCAGCAGGAGCTGCTGAACTGGTTCCCGCTGCTGGGCGCCATGGAGGCGCTCGGCCGGCCGGTGCCGACGTGGACGGAGTTCATCGAGACCGGCATCTTCAACTCCAACAAGGTGTTCGCCACCTATCAGGCGGGCTCGTGACGCAGAGCACCGCCGTGGCGCCGGTGCCGGACGACCTCGCGTCCGGCCGGATCGCGCACGACGGGTTCGACACCCACTACCTGGAATCCGGCACGGGTCGACCGGTCCTGCTGATCCACGGCTCGGGACCGGGTGTCTCCGGTCGAGCAAACTGGCAGGGGCTGATGCGCTCGCCGGTACGCGACCGGAACCGGCTCGTCGCGCCGGACGTGCTGGGTTTCGGCGACACGCGTGCGGTCGCCGGGACAGCGCTCTCGCACGAGAACCGGGTGCGCCACCTGCTGGGGTTCCTGGACGCCGCCGGTCTGGACACCGTCGACGTCATCGGCAACTCGATGGGCGGCGCGTTGGCGCTCGCCCTGGCATCGCGGCACCCCGAGCGGGTCCGTCGGATGGTGCTCATGGGCAGCGTCGGCATCGGCTTCCCCATCACGCCGGGATTGGACCGGGTGTGGGGCTACACACCCTCGCCCGACAACATGCGCGAGATCATGCGCCTGTTCGCCTACGATCAGGGGCTGATCACCGAGGAGCTCATCACTCTGCGGTACGAAGCCAGTGCCGTTCCCGACGTGCAGCAGCGCTACGCGGAAGCGTTCGCGGCTCCGCGTCAGCGGCACCTGGACGCGATGGCGCTGTCGGAGGTCGAGCTGGCGCAGATCCATGCGCCGACGCTGCTCGTGCACGGTCGGGACGACCAGATCATCCCGCTCGAGGTGACCAGCCTGCGGCTGCTGAAGCTCCTGCCGACAGCAGATCTGGTGATTTTCTCGGGATGCGGGCACTGGACGCAGATCGAGCGGGCACAGGACTTCCAGCGGCAGGTAGACGGTTTCTTCGCAGCGTGATCCCCTCGGTGGGGGAACACCGGAATTCACAGAAAAGAGGCCAGCAGATGCTGACACGCGAGTTGAACGAGCGGCTCACCCGAGTCGGCCCCGGTACGCCGATGGGCACGCTGCTGCGCCGGTACTGGTACCCCATCGCGGCGAGTTCGGAGCTGGGTCAGGTGCCGATCCAGCGGCGACTGCTGGGCGAGAACATCGTCATCTACCGCACCGGCAACGGTGAGCTGGCCTGCATCGAGGCGCAGTGCCCGCACCGCCGGGCCTCGCTGCGCTACGCCATCGTCGAGCCGGACGGGATCCGCTGCGGTTACCACGGTTGGCTGTACGGAACCGACGGCCAGTGCCTCGAGCAGCCGGCCGAGCCGGACAACACCTCGTTCAGGGACCGCATCAAGGCCGTCACCTACCGGGCGGAGGAGCTCGGCGGGCTCATCTTCATCTACATGGGCCCCGACCCGGCGCCGCTGCTGCCCCACTTCGACCTGTTCGTCTGGGACAACTGCCTGCGCGACATCGGCCACGCCACGCTTCCGATGAACTGGCTGCAGGTCATGGAGAACTCCGTCGACCCGCACCACGTCGAGTGGCTGCACGGTCACTACATGAACTTCGTCCGGGGCATCAGCGGCGAGGCGAAGGCCGAGGTGCTGGCCCGCAAGCACGAGAAGATCGCCTTCGACGTCTTCGACTACGGCATCATCAAGCGCCGCGTCCTCGAGGGCATGACCGAGGAGGACGACGACTGGAAGATCGGCCACCCGCTGGTCTTCCCGGCGACGCTGCGTGTCGGCGGCGGCGGGCACTACCAGTTCCAGATCCGTGTCCCGGTGGACGACACCACCACCTCACACTTCTGGTACGACGTCTACAAGCCGGACGGCGAGTACACCGTGTCGCCCCAGGAGTCGATCCCGCTGTTCGAGGTGCCGCTGTACGACGAACAGGGCAACCACCTCGTGGACTTCGTCGACGGGCAGGACGTGATGGCCTGGGCCAGCCAGGGCTCCATCGCCGATCGCTCGAATGAACACCTGGGCCGTTCCGACCTCGGTGTCATCATGCTGCGCCGGCTGTTCCAGGAGCAGCTGGACAAGGTCGAGGAGGGCCAGGACCCGCTGGGCACGGTTCGGGACGAGGCAGAGAACGTCTGCATCACCCTGCCGCAGGAGAAGAAGAAGTTCGGCACCGGCGCGGGCTTCCGTTACGAGTTCCTCACGATGGGTCAGGCCCGGTACAGCCCGATCATCGAGGACGTCTTCGCGCTGTTCGACCGGGCCGAGAAGAGCCAGCAGCCGGAGGCGGCCCCGGATCAGGATGCGGCACCGGTCTGACCGGCAGCGCGGGCAGAGGACAGGCCATGACTGATGGATCCGGCGCGGCCCGGGCGTCGACGGCCGACGAGGCCGACACCTCGCCGGTCCGCTTCTGCCCGTACTGCGGTGCGCCGCTGGACGTGCAGGCCTTCGTACAGGAGTACTGGACGGCAGACGCGCGCCGCTTCCACGTCTGGTGCGACGACTGCGGGCACGTCTTCGACATCGAGGCGACCGAGCGCGTGACGACGCACGAGCCGGCCCACTAGTGCGGGCTGGACGGGTGGCGCGGGCGTGACGACCGCTTCCGCACGCCAGCCGGTCAGGCTCGGCGTCGTCGGGCTCGGCGCGGCAGGTGCGGCCGTGCTGCCGTTCGCGGAGCGGCACCCCGAGATCGTGATCGTCGCGGGCGCCGACCCGGATGCCGCGGCCCGCTCCCGCTTCGCCAGCACCGGACCAGCGGCGTTCGGCACTGTCGACGAACTCGTGCGGTGTCCGGACGTGGAGGCCGTCTACGTTGCAAGTCCGACCGAGCTGCATCCCGAGCACGTCCGGCTGGCGCTGACCGGCGGCAAGCACGTCGTCGTCGAGAAGCCGATGGCGCCCTCGTTGGCGGCTGCCGAGGCGATGGTGAACCAGGCGAGGGAGGCCGACCGGCTGATCCTCGTCGGCCACTCGCAGAGCTTCGAGGCGCCGGTGCGCGCCATCCGCGCCGTCGTCGAGTCAGGTGTCCTCGGTGCGCTGACCAGCATCAACTGCTGGTACTTCACCGACTGGATGTACCGCCCCCGGCATCCGGACGAGCTGGACATGTCCAAGGGCGGCGGGGTGCCCTTCCGGCAGGCTGCCCACCACATGGACATCGTCCGCTATCTCGGCGGCGGAATGCTGGTCGGCCTGCGCGGTCGGACCGGGTGCTGGGACCGGTCCCGTCGCGCGGACGGCGCCTACACGGCCTATCTCGAGTTCGAGGACGGCACCCCGGCCACCGCCGTCTACAGCGGCTACGACCACTTCCCGAGCCACGAGTTGACCTTCGGCCTCGGCGAGACCGGCCAGCCGATGGGAACGGAGTACGCGGTGGCGCGCCGGCGTCTGGACGGCCTCGACGCCGACGGGGAGCTCGCGCTCAAGCGGGGAGCCGGTGGCGCCAGCCGCCAGGCCGAGATCCTGTCCGGTGGCGAGCACCAGCCGTTCTTCGGGCTCGTCCTGGTCAGCTGCGAGCGCGGGGACCTGCGGGTCGCACCCGACGGGCTCCTGGTGTACGGCGACGCCAGCCGCGAACAGATCCCGCTCACGGACCTGCCGGTCGGCCGGCACGCGCTGCTCACCGAACTCGTCGACGCCGTCCGCGGTACGGCTCCGGCGACGCACGACGGTGCCTGGGGGCTGGCGAACCTCGAGGTCTGCGAGGCGCTGCTCACCTCCTCGGCGAAGCGGCAGGAGGTCGCGCTGACCCTCCAGGTCCCCCTCCCGCCGCAGCCCGAGCTTCCACAGGTCGTGGCGCACGCCGCACGTGCGGCGGGCGCACGACCGCTGACCCCCACCATCCCAGAGAGAGGATGACGCGGTGACGGATCCGGTGGAGCACCCGCTCGGCCAGGCACTCACCCTGCTGGTCCAGCAGGTGAGTTGGGAGGCACACAACGTCATCTCGCTGCGGCTGGTGGATCCCAGTGGCGCCGATCTGCCCCCCTGGCGTCCGGGCGCGCACCTCAACGTGAAGACGCCTTCCGGCCTGGTGCGCCAGTACTCGCTGTTCGGCGACGCCAGGGACCGCAGCAGCTACAGCGTCGCTGTGCTGCTCGCCGAGCCGGGCCGGGGAGGGTCGCGGGAGCTGCACAACAGCGTGCTCGTCGGCCGGACGATCCGGGTGCGCGGGCCGCGCAACCACTTCGCGCTGGAGGACGCGCCGCGCTACCTGTTTCTCGCCGGCGGCATCGGCATCACGCCGATCCTGGCGATGGTGCGTGAGGTCAGCCGCCGTGAGGTGCCGTGGCGGCTGGTGTACGGCGGGCGCAACCGCTCCTCGATGGCCTTCGTGCATGAGCTGCAGGCCATCGGCGGCGGCAACGTCGAGCTGGTGCCGCAGGAGGAGAAGGGACTGCTTGACCTCCAGGCGGTCCTGCGTGACACGCCACAGGACACGGCCGTCTACTGCTGCGGCCCCGAGGGCATGATCCGCGCAGCCGAGGAGCACTGCACAGCACTGCTGCCGGCCGGAGCCCTGCGGATCGAGCGGTTCGGCGCGCCGAAGAGCACGGCCAGGACGGCGGCGGCCGGACCCGCGGAGCCGGTCAGCGGCGGGTTCGAGGTCGAGCTGCGGCGTACGGGGGCCGTCCTGCCGGTCCCGCCGGACCGCACGCTGCTGGACGTCGTGCGCGAGGCGGTGCCCGACGTGCTGTTCTCCTGCGAGGACGGCTTCTGCGGCAGCTGCGAGACCAAGGTGCTGGAGGGGGTGCCGGAGCACCACGACTCGATCCTGACCCCGAAGGAGCAGGAGAAGGGCAACACGATGATGATCTGCGTGGGCCGCTCGAAGTCCTCGCGGCTCGTCCTCGACCTGTAGCTGCGGCCGGTTCCTGCTGCCTCAGCTGACCGGTCCGCTCCCACGTGCCCGCAGCTGTCGTGAGATCGCCAGACTCGCGGTCCGCACGGCAGAGGCGACCCGGCCGGTGTCGAGCCGGTTCGACCAGCCGGCGATCGACACAGCGGCGAGTGCGCTTCCGTCGGCCGCGACCACCGGGCAGGCGACGCACACCACCCCCGGCGTCGACTCCTCGCGCTCGAAGGCGACACCGCTGCGCCGGATGTCGCCGAGCTCGCGGTGCAGCAGCGCCGGCAGCGCGATGGTGTACGGGGTCAGGCGGGTCAGCCCGCCGGACAGCACCGCCTCGACCGTGGACACAGGTGAGAACGCCAGCAGCGCCTTGCCCACCGCGGTGCAGTAGGTCGGCATCCGCCCACCCACCCGGGACGGCAGGGCCGGTCCACCCTTGCCGGTGAGCTTTTCCAGGTAGACGACCTCGGGTGCATCCACCTCCTCCAGCACTGCCAGATGCACCGTCTCGTGGGTGGCCTCGTGCAGGTCGTTCAGGTACGGCAGCGCCGCCTCGCGCAGGCTGCGCTGACGCGGCGCGAGCTGGCCCAGCTCGAACAGCCGCATACCCAGATGCACCCCGGCAGGACCCGGCTCGACCATGCCCCACCGACCCAGCTCGCCGACCAGGCGATGCACCGTCGCCTTGGGGATGCCGGTGCGCCGGGACAGCTCGGCCAGACTCAGGTCGGCATCGTGCGGGGTGAAGGCGTGCAGCAGCGACAGCGCCCGGCCGAGAACCGAGTTTTCCCCGTCGTCTCGCTGAATGGAACGCATCGTGCGTCATCCTCGGTCAACCCGTGCCAGCATGCAACCTCCGAACCAGCGGGGAGTGTTCATGGATGTGCAGGACCGCCACGACGCGGCCGAGCTGCTGCTCGCCGTCTACGGCAGCCGGCAGCCTGTCCCGCCGCTGACGGAGACCTACCCAGCGCTCGATCTCGAGGACGCCTACGCCATCCAGCAGCTGCAGGTCGATGCCTGGACCGCTGCCGGGCGGGTGCTCCAGGGCCACAAGGTCGGCCTGACCTCGGCGGCGATGCAGCGCCAGATGCAGGTCGACCAGCCCGACTACGGGGTGCTGCGCGACGACATGTTCTACGTCGAGCACGCGCCGATCGACCTGGCCGCGTTCGTTGCACCGCGGGTCGAGCCCGAGATCGCCTTCGTCCTGCGTCGTGACCTGTCCGGTCCTGGTGTGACGTTGGCCGCAGCCGCGGCCGCGGTGGATTTCGTGCTCCCGGCACTCGAGATCATCGATTCGCGGATCCGTGACTGGCGCATCAGCATCGGCGACACGATCGCCGACAACGCCTCCTCCGGGGGGCTCGTGCTCGGCAGCCGGCCCGTGCGCCTCGGTGACGTGGACCTGAGACTGGCCGGCTGCAACCTGTTCGGCAACGGGGACCTCGCCGCCACCGGTGCGGGTGGTGCGGTACTCGGTTCGCCGCTGGTCTCGCTGGCCTGGCTGGCGAACACCGTCGGGGCGCACGGCGTGTCCCTGCGGGCCGGGCAGGTCGTCCTGCCCGGCTCGGTCACGGCGGCCGAGCCGGTGGCGGCGGGCGACACCTGGACGGCAACCTTCGGCGGCGTCGGAACGGTGACCGCACGATTCGAGAGGAACACGGCATGAGCAAGGTCTTGGCGGCGATCGTCGGCCCAGGCAACATCGGGACCGATCTGCTGGCGAAGCTGCAGCGGTCCGAGCGGGTCGAGGTGGCCTACATGGTCGGTGTCGACCCGGCCTCGGACGGCTTGGAGAAGGCCCGCGCAAAAGGCGTCGAGGCGTCGGCCGGCGGCGTGGACTGGCTGCTGTCGCGCCCGGACCTGCCGCAGATCGTCTTCGAGGCCACGAGCGCCAAGGCGCACCTGGCCAACGCGCCGCGATACGCCGAGGCCGGTCTCCAGGCCGTCGACCTCACGCCCGCGATGATCGGTCCGCTGGTCTGCCCCCCGGTCAACCTCGAGGAGCACCTGGACGCACCGAACGTCAACATGATCACCTGCGGTGGCCAGGCGACCATCCCGATCGTGCACGCCGTCTCCCGCGTGGTGCCTGTCTCCTACGCCGAGATCGTGGCGTCCATCGCCTCGCGGTCGGCCGGACCGGGCACCCGCGCCAACATCGACGAGTTCACCGACACCACGTCGCACGCGATCGAGGTGGTCGGCGGGGCTGAGCGCGGCAAGGCGGTCATCATCCTCAACCCGGTGGAGCCGCCGATGATCATGCGGGACACCGTCTTCTGCGCCATTCCGGCCGATGCCGACCACGACGCCGTCACCGCCTCGATCGTGAAGATGGTCGAGTCCGTGCAGCAGTACGTCCCGGGCTACTCGCTGCGGGCGGAACCGCAGTACGACGAGCCGCGCGAGAGCTGGGGCAACCGCGCGCGGGTCGCGGTCTTCCTCGAGGTGCGCGGCAACGGCGACTACCTGCCGGAGTACGCCGGCAACCTCGACATCATGACCGCCGCCGCCGCTCGCGTCGGTGAGCAGCTGGCCCAGGCGAAGCTGGTGCGCGCATGACCGCCGCCAGCACGGAGGGTGTCCTGCCGGACGTGCGGATCACCGACTCCACGCTGCGCGACGGGTCGCACGCCATGGCCCACCAGTTCACCGAGGAGCAGGTGCGGGCGACCGTCGCCGCGCTCGACGGCGCAGGGGTGCAGGTCGTCGAGGTCTCCCACGGGGACGGCCTCGGCGGTTCGTCCTTCAATTACGGCTTCTCTCGGCAGAGCGAGATCGAGCTCATCGCCGCTGCGGTGGACGAGGCTCGGCAGGCGCGTATCGCGGTCCTGCTGCTTCCGGGGCTCGGCACGGTGGAGGACCTGAAGCAGGCTCATGGAGTGGGTGCCTCGGTCGCCCGTGTCGCGACGCACTGCACCGAGGCCGATGTCTCGATCCAGCACTTCGCGGCCGCCCGTGAGCTCGGCATGGAGACGGTCGGCTTCCTGATGCTGGCGCACCGGACCCCGCCCGAGAGCCTTGCGCGGCAGGCCCGGATCATGGCTGACGCCGGGGCACAGTGCGTCTACGTCGTCGACTCCGCCGGCGCCCTGGTCCTGGGCGACGCACAGGCGCGGGTCGCCGCGCTGGTGCGCGAGCTCGGCGACGAGGTGCAGGTCGGCTTCCACGGGCACCAGAACCTCTCGCTCGGGATTGCCAACTCCGTGCTCGCCTACGAGACCGGTGCCAAGCAGATCGACGGCGCGCTGTGTGCCCTCGGTGCCGGAGCCGGCAACTCCCCGACGGAGGTGCTGGCTGCCGTGTTCGACCGGCTCGGCGTCGCCACCGGCGTGGACGCGCAGGCAGCGGCGGCGGCGGCGGAGGACGTGGTGCGTCCCTACATCCCACGGCTGCCGTGGATGGACCGGGCGTCGATCGTGCAGGGCTACGCCGGGGTCTACTCCAGCTTCCTGCTGCACGCCGAGCGCGCCTCCGCACGCTACGGCGTGCCGGCGCACGAGATCCTGCAGCGGGTGGGCGAGGCCGGCTACGTCGGCGGCCAGGAGGACATGATCATCGACATCGCGCTGCAGCTGGCCCAGGAGAAGGAGCGGCAGCCGGCCGCGGCGGGCGCACGGTGAGCGGCTGGGACATCGCGCGGGCGGCGAGCGCACTGCTCGAGGCGGAGGACACCCACACCGAACGCGAGCCGATCACGGACGACTGGCCGGAGCTCGACCTGGCCACCGCCTACCGGATACAGGACGAGACGCTCGCGCGCCGGCTCGCCCGGGGCGAAACCCTGGTCGGCGTCAAGCTGGGCCTGACCTCGCGGGCCAAGCAGGAGCGGATGGGCGTCGCCTCGCCGCTGACGGCGTGGCTCACCGACGCGATGGTGCTGCCGGCCGGCGCGCCGGTACCGAGGTCCCGCCTGATCCACCCACGGGCCGAGCCCGAGATCGTCTTCGTGCTGGGGGAGCGGCTGAGCGGGCCGGGCGTGACGGCCGCCTCCGCGATGCGCGCGGTGGAGTCGGTCTACGGCGGCATCGAGATCATCGACTCGCGGTACACCGACTTCCGCTTCACGCTGCCGGACGTCGTTGCCGACAACGCCTCCTCCGGCGGCTATCTCACGGGTCCCGTCGGCGTGTCGCCGCAGGGCCTGGACCTCTCGCTCGAGGGATGCCTGGTGGAGGTGGACGGCCGCGTCGTCGACTCCGCGACGGGGGCAGCAGTGCAGGGTCACCCGGCCGAGGCGTTGGCGCTGGCGGCCAACTCGCTGGCCGTGCGCGGCCTGGCCCTCGAGCCCGGCTGGATCGTCCTCACCGGCGGCATGACCGACGCCGTCCCCGTGCAGCCGGGCTGCCGGGTGGCCGTCCACTTCACCCATCTCGGCTCGCTCGTCGTCAACGGAGGCTGACCGTGCCACTCGTCGAAGTCACTCTGGTCGAGGGCCGATCGCCCGACCAGCTGCGCACGCTGATCTCGAGGCTCACCGACGCCGTCGAGTCCTCCCTCGATGCCGGGCGGGAGAGCGTGCGGGTGGTGCTCCGCGAGGTCCCGGCAACGCACTGGGCCGCGGGAGACGTCACGATCGCCGAGCGCAGGAAGCGATGAGCATGCCGTTCCTCCCGCACGTCATCGACGGGCAGGACGTCGAGTCGGCGAGCGGCGCCCGCTTCGACTCCGTGGACCCGTGGACGCGTGAGGCCTGGGCGCAGGTCGCCCTGGGCGGGGCCGAGGAGGCTGCAGTGGCGGTGTCAGCGGCCCGGCGTGCCTTCGACGAGGGGCCCTGGCCGAGGATGGGCTACGCCGGGCGCGGCGCCGTGCTGCACCGGCTTGCCGACCTGATCGTGGAGCACGCCGACGAGCTGGGCATGGCCGACACCCGTGACATGGGCAAGCCGATCAGCGACAGTCGCGGCAAGGACGTGCAGCGCTCGGCGATGAACTTCCGCTTCTTCGCCGACCACGCCCGGCTCGCGGCGGGCGAGGCGCTGCCGATGGACAGCGGCCACCACGCCTACACCCGGTTCGAGGCGGCCGGGGTCGTGGCCGCGATCGCCCCCTGGAACTTCCCGCTGATGCTGGAGACCTGGAAGATCGCGCCGGCGCTGGCGTGGGGCAACACCGTGGTGCTGAAGCCCGCAGAGGACACACCGGCATCGGCCACGCTGCTCGCCCGGCTGGCCCTCGAGGCGGGCATGCCGCCAGGCGTGCTCAACGTTGTGCACGGCTTCGGTCCGGACTCGGCCGGCCAGGCGCTGACGGAGGACCCACGGGTCGACCGGATCACGTTCACCGGGGAGTCCGGCACCGGCCGGATCATCGCGCGAGCCGCGGCCGCGAACCTGACTCCGGTCAGCCTGGAGCTGGGCGGCAAGGGCGCGAATCTGGTCTTCGCTGACGCCGACCTCGAGACCGCGGTGCGCTGGTCGGTCGCGGCCATCTTCTCCAACGCCGGCCAGGTGTGCCTGGCCGGCAGCCGGCTCTACGTGCAGCGCGGGGTCTACGACGAGTTCCTGGAGCGGTTCGTCACGGCAGCCGGCGCGCTGCGCCTCGGTGACCCGAAGGACCCGGCGACCCAGCTCGGGCCGCTGGCGTCGGAGGAGCACTACAAGAAGGTGCGCTCCTACGTCGACGGGATCGAGGCCGACGGCGGCCGCATCGTCGCCGGCGGGCTCGACGACGGATGGGTGGTCCGGCCGACCATCGTCGCCGACGCCCCGACGACCGCCCGCGTCTGCCGCGAGGAGGTCTTCGGCCCAGTTGTCGTGGTGCAGCCGTTCGACACCGAGGCCGAAGCCGTCGCGGCGGCCAACGACACGCCGTACGGCCTGAACGCCATGCTGTTCACCGAGAACCTCTCCCGGGCACACCGGGTCTCTGCTGCGCTCGAGGCCGGCACCGTGTGGACCAACTGTTTCTTCGTCCGCGACCTGCGGGCGCCCTTCGGCGGCGTCGGCGACTCGGGCATCGGCCGCGAGGGCGGCAACTTCAGCCGGGAGTTCTTCACCGAGCCGAAGGCGGTGGTCATGGCCATCGACCAGGCCGGCTGACCCTCAGCCTGTCGACAGGCCGGTACGCAGGCTGCGCGTCGCCTCGAGGGGTGCGCCCGGCAGCTTCGCCGCCAGCTCCGCGAGTGGCATGACATCGGCATACTTGTGGTGCAGGTCGAACAGGCTCATCGCGTGGCTCAGCGGGCTGCGGTCGAAGACCGCGTCCTCGACGACGACGACATGGAAACCGTGCGAGAACGCGTCGACGGCCGTCGCGCGCACGCAGCCGCTGGTCGTCTCGCCGCAGATCACGAGGGTGCCGATGCCCCTGTCGTGCAGGTGCGCGGCCAGCGACGTCTCGAAGAACACGCTCGCGCGGCTCTTGTGGACGATGAGATCCTCGGAGGAGGGGGCGAAGTCGGGGTGGAGCGCGACGTCGCCCGCATCGCGCTCGCTGGCGGGCCGGTGTGTCGCCGCCGCCGCCGTTCCGGCGTCGGCGGTGGCTTGGGTGCTGTAGATGATGTCGCTTCCGTGCGCACGCAGCAGCGCGAACAGGTCCCGCAGCACGGGCTTGGCCCGCCAGGCGTGGATGCCACAGGAGCGCGGGTTGCTGCGGACGGCCTCGGCAAGAGGCGTCGGACCATCGGGGAACACGCCGCGGAACAGGTCGACGGCGAGCAACGCGACCGGTCCCGCCCCCAGGTGCGTCTCGCGGCGGTAGACGCGGTAGACGTCCAGCGTCTCCTGCGGGACGATGTCGCGCCAGTAGTGGTCCTCGAAGGGATCGAGCGGTTCTCCCATCGGGTTCAGCCCTGCGGGTCGTTCTCGAGCGACACGAGCAGCGACAGGTCGAGGTCCGGGACGGAGTGGGTCAGCCCGCCCATGGAGAAGTAGTCGACGCCGGTGTCGGCGACGGCCTGCGCGTTCTCCCAGGTGATGTTTCCGCTCGCCTCCAGTGCAGGGCGTCGTTGCTCCGGCATCTGCGAGATCCCAGTGGCCGCCTCGCGCATCTGCTCGAGGGACATGTTGTCGAGCAGGATCAGTGGGATGCCCGCCTGCGCGGTCGCCAAGGCATCCTCGACCGTCGAGACCTCGACCTCCACGAGCTGCCGCTCGAGCACGCCCATCAGCACCGTCAGGGCGGCCGGCAGCCCACCGGCCGCGGCGATGTGGTTCTCCTTGACCAGGCACATGTCGTGCAGCCCCGTGCGGTGGGACCAGCCTCCTCCGGCGCGCACGGCCGACTTGTCGAACATCCGAAGCGTCGGCGTCGTCTTGCGCGTGTCGAGCACGCGGGTCCCGGTGTGAGCGACCTCGTCCACCACTGCCCGGGTCACCGTCGCGGTGCCGGACATTCGGCGCAGGAAGTTGAGCGCCGTGCGCTCTGCCTGCAGGATCGCGCGGAGGTCGCCCCGCACGCGCAGCACCTGGTCGCCACGCGCCACGGCGGATCCCTCGGCACGCGGCAGGCTGACGGACAGGTCGCCGTCCTGGTGGTGGAAGCACGCGGCTGCGACGTCCAGCCCGGCCACGACACCCTGGGACTTCGCCACGACGACCGCCTCACCGGCGACGCCGACGGGCAACAGGGTGTCCGTCGCCAGGTCGCCCGAGCCGATGTCTTCCTGCAACGCCTGACGGACGCGTTCGCCGACCAGTGCCGGGTCCAGGACGATCTCGCGCGAGAAGAACTCCGCCACCCGCTCTCGAGGGGTCATGCCCTGGTGTTCCTCTCGCGTCATGCTCCGCGTTCGTGTCGAGCGGTTCGGGGAGCCGGTAGGCAGGCAAAATCTAGCCCACCGCTCGTGCCGGGTCGGAGGCTGTGGCGAGGCCGGGCGAACGACTCCACGTCTTCCGATCGTGCCGGGGACCAACGACACCCCGCCGAGGCGGCCGCCCCAGCGTGGTCCAGGCTCCCCGACACTACTTTTAGCCGTGGACAGTCCAGCGCTAAAGTTGTAACCTGCGCCACATCAGTCCGAGGACGCAGGCACCCGGGGGGTTCCGTTGGCACCTTCGCTCGCCAGCTACACAGAGGACCTGGACAAGCTGCTCACCCGCGACTGGCGGATGCTGATCGGCGGGAAGTTCGTCGAGGCGGCCGACGGCCAGACGATGCAGACCCACTCGCCCTACGACGGGAAGCTGCTGGCCGAGGTACCGTCGGCCGGAGCGGCGGACGTCGACGTAGCGGTACAGGCGGCGCAGGCGGCCTTCCCTGCCTGGCGCGACACGCCGCTGACGCAGCGTGTGGCCGCGGTGCGCCGCTTCGCGACGCTGCTGCGCGAGCACGCCCCGACCCTCGGCCTGCTGGACGCGGCCGACGTCGGCAACCCGGTGACGGCGATGATCGGCGACATCGCCCTGGCAGCCGGCTGGCTGGACTACCAGGCGGGTGTGGCCTTCGAGGTGAAGGGCTCCACGCTGCCGTCGATGAGCCGCAGCTGGTTGATGACGCGTCGCGACCCCTACGGAGTCGTCGGCCGCATCGTCGCCTACAACCACCCGATCCTGTTCGCGGCCGGCAAGGTCGGCGCCCCCGTCGTCATGGGGAACACGCTCGTCCTGAAGCTGCCGGACCAGGCCCCCCTTTCCGGGCTGTACATGGCTGATCTCGTGCAGGAGGCCTTCCCCCCGGGCGTCGTCAACATCGTGACCGGGACCGGCGCCGTCACCGGCGATGCCCTGGTCCGCCACCCCGACGTCAAACGCATCGCGCTCATCGGCAGCGTCCCCACCGGGCAGCGGATCCAGCAGGCGGCCGCCGAGGTCGCCGTCAAGCACGTCAGTCTCGAGCTCGGCGGCAAGAACCCGATGATCATCTGTCCGGATGCCGATCTCGACGCGGTCGTCGAAGGGGCGGCGTTCGGGATGAACTGCCACTGGTGCCAGGGGCAATCCTGCGGCTCCACGACCCGCCTCTTCCTGCACGAGGACGTGCACGACGAGGTCCTCGACCGCTTGGTCGCCCGACTCCACGAGATCAGGATCGGTCACCCCCTCGAGCCGTCGACCGAGATGGGTTGCCTGGTCTCACAGGCGCAGTTCGACAAGGTGATGCACTACATCGAGGCGGGCAGACAGGACGGCGCCCGGCTCGTCACCGGCGGCGGGCGACCCGCGGATCCGGCACTGCAGGAGGGCTTCTTCGTCGAGCCGACCGTCTTCGCCGACGTCGACATGAGCATGCGGATCGCCTGCGAGGAGATCTTCGGTCCGGTGCTGTCGGTGCTGCGGTGGCGCGACCTGGACGACGTCATCGAGCAGGCCAACTGCCTGCCCTTCGGGTTGACCGGATCGGTGTGGACGAAGGACATCGAGACGGCACTGACGGTGGCCGATCGGCTGGACACCGGCTACGTGTGGGTCAACGGCTCGGGCAGCCACTTCCTCGGTGCGCCGTTCTCGGGTCACAAGAACAGCGGAACCGACTCCGAGGAAGGCATCCAGGAGCTGGAGAGCTACACCCAGCTCAAGACGGTGAACATCACCGTCCGCTGATCCGGATCCCTTCCCAAGCGACGACTGGAGGCCAGGCATGAGCATGCCGGCGGAGACCTGTGCGGCCGTCCTGGTCGACTACGACAAGCCGCTCGAGGTCCGGACGCTCCCGATCCCTGACCTCGAGCCGAAGGCCGCGCTGGTGCGGGTCGCGGCGAGCACGATGTGCGGTACCGACGTGCACATCTTCCACGGGGACTACGCCAAGGCCGGCCTGTCCAAGCTGCCGCTCGTGCCCGGTCACGAGATCGTCGGGCGGGTCGTCGCGCTCGGCTCGGACCGCAAGGTCGATGCCCTGAACCGGCCGCTGGCCGAGGGCGACCTGGTCGCCTGGGCCTACGCCTGGTGCGGCACCTGCTACTGGTGCACGATCGCCAAGCAGCCGACCGCGTGCGAGAACGCCCGGATGTACGGGTGGGGTCCGGCCGACCAGCCGCCGTACATCACCGGCGGCTACTCCGAATATGCCTACATCATGCCGCAGTGCAGCATCGTCAAGATTCCTGAGGGACTCGACCCGGCCGTGGCGGCCTCGGCCACCTGCGCCTTCCGCACCATCATCCACGGCTACGAGAAGATCGGCCGGATCGAGACAACGGACACGGTGGTCATCCAGGGCAGCGGCCCTGTCGGGCTCTATGCCCTGGCCTACGCGATCCAGTCCGGTGCCCGGCAGACCATCATGGTGGGTGCCCCCACAGCCCGGTTGGACATCGCGAAGAAGTGGGGAGCCGATGTCCTGTTCGACGTCCAGAACAGCAACGTCGTCGGCCGGCGCGAGCAGATCCT
Organism: Mycobacteriales bacterium; assembly: GCA_040902655.1. Lineage (NCBI taxonomy): Bacteria > Bacillati > Actinomycetota > Actinomycetes > Mycobacteriales > Mycobacteriales bacterium. The sequence goes on along the minus strand of JBBDWV010000005.1, from coordinate 30,361 downwards.
GGATCTCACCGAGGGCCGCGGAGCCGATCTGGTCGTCGAGTGCAGCGGGGCCGGCGTCGCCTTCACCGAGGGCCTGGACATGCTCCGGCGCGGCGGCCGCTACCTCGTCATCGGCGCCTCGGAACCGAGCCCCGTCCCGGTGCATCCCACCTACTTCAACCTGCGACAGCTCACCGTCGCCGGGACGATGAGCGGAGACGTCTCGCACTACTACCGCGCGCTGAGCTTCCTGCACGACCACCAGGACCGGTTCTCCTTCGCGGACCTGCTCGGCTCCCGCTATTCACTCGATCAGGTCGGGGACGCCCTCGGCGCCATGGAGTCCTCGCGCGAGATGAAGCCCGTGATCCTGCCCTGAGCCCCGCGCGGCGCCGACTCCCCCGACACCGGTCCGGTGTCACCGCCAGTCCTGCATCTGATCATCCACGCCGACAGAGGAGTACCCCGTGTCCTACGTGATCGGAATCGACGTCGGAGGGACCTTCACCGACGCGTTCGCCGCCGACGACAACGGCCAGATCTTCTCCGCGAAAGTCCCGTCGAGCCCGCCGGACTTCTCGCGAGGTGTGCTCGGCTCCCTGGACGCTCTCGCCGAGAACGTCGGCGTCCAGGTGTCGGACCTGCTCCGTGACACCGCCTACATCTGCCACGGGACGACGTCGGCGCTGAACGCCCTGGTCACCGGCGACGTCGCCGAGGTCGGCTTCATCACCACGCAGGGTCACCGCGACTCGATCTACATCATGAACCTGGAGGGACGCTACGCCGGCCTGGGCCCCGAGGAGATCCAGAACATCACGGCGACCCGCAAGCCGACGCCGCTCATCCCGAAGCGGCGCGTCAAGGAGGTCGCCGAGCGGGTCGACTACAAGGGCTCGGTGATCGTCCCACTGGACGAGTCCGGGACGCGACGCGCCATCGAGGAGCTGCTCGCCGACGGCGTCGAGGCAGTCGCCGTGTCGCTGCTCTGGTCGTTCCGCTACCCGCAGCACGAGCAGCGGGTCCGGGAGCTGGTGCACGAGATCGCCCCGGACCTGTACGTCGGCCTGTCCAGTGAGATCAGCCCGCGCATCCGCGAGTACCCGCGCAGCGCGACGACGGTGATGAGCACACAGATCGGGCCGCCACTGCGGGACTACCTGGAGCCGCTGTCGAAGGACCTGACCGAACGCGGCCTGCGCGGGCCGCTGCTCGTGATGCAGGGCTCCGGCGGCACCGTGTCGGCTGCCGAGGCCCCTGCCTACGGCATCACGACGATCGGCTCGGTCCTCACCGGGGGTGTCATCGGCGCCCGCACGCTCGGCCGGCAGCTCGGACACGACAACATCATCTCTACCGACGTCGGCGGCACGACGTTCCTCGTCGGGCTGATCGTCGACGGAGAGCCGGTATTCAGCTCGACGACGACGCTGAACCAGTACCAGCTCAACGTCCCGATGATGAAGGTTGCCACGATCGGCAGTGGCGGTGGCGCGATCGCCTGGCTGGACGACGGTGGCAACCTGCGGGTCGGGCCGCGCAGCGCCGGAGCGCTTCCCGGGCCGGCCTGCTACGGCCTCGGCGGCACCGAGCCCACCGTGTCCGACGCCAACCTGCTGCTCGGCATCCTCAACCCCGACTTCTTTCTCGGCGGCGACAAGAAGCTCGACATCGAGCACGCCAGGCAAGCCCTGCAGACCAGGATCGGGGACCCACTCGGGCTCACGGCGGAGGAGGCGGCCGCGGCCGTCTATGCCATCCAGAACTCGCAGACCGCGGACCTCGTCCGTACCGTTGTCGTTGGCGCCGGGCACGACCCGCGCGACTTCGTCATGTACGCCTTCGGTGGCGCCGGGCCGGTGCACTGTGCAGCGTACGGCGCGGACCTGGGCGTCAAGGAGATCCTCGTCCCGCTCGGACAGACTGCGGCGGTGTTCTCTGCCTACGGGCTTGCCACCTCCGATGTCGTGCTGTCGGTGGAGCTGTCGGACCCGGCGAACTTCCCGCTGGCGGCCGAGACCGTCCAGGCCAACTTCCAACAGCTCGAGGAGGAGGTCCGGCGCCGCCTGGCGGCGCAGGGGGTCGAGTACAACGACATCTCGATCGTCCGCGAGGCCGACGTCCGCTACACGATGCAGATCTTCGAGGTCGCCACGCCTGTCACCGACGGACCTGTCGACGACGCGGCTGTCGCGAAGCTGGCCGACGACTTCGAGGAGCGCTACGCGGGCTTGTTCGGAAAGGGCACCGGCTTTCGTGAGGCCGGCCTGCAGGTCATCACGTATCGGGTGTTCGGCACCGGGCGGCTGCCCTTCAAGCCCGACCTGCCGAGCATGCCCGACAGCGGTGCTCCGGGTGAGCCACCGGTCAAGGAGCGTCGCCGGGCGATGCTGGACGTGCGCGTCGGATGGCAGGACGTGCCGGCCTACGACTACCGGGTCCTGACACGCGGCAGCACCTTGACCGGCCCGGCCATCGTCGAAGCGCCCACCACGACCGTGGTCGTCCCGCCCGGGACCTCGGCCGCCGTCGACTCCCTCGGCAACCTCGTCCTCCGCTACCAGTAGGAGCTCACATGCCGTTCATGCCGGTCGCCGGCTCCGAGGTCTTCTCGAGCCGGATCCGCACCCGGGAGCAGCTCGCCCAGGGCATCCCGAAGACCCTGTCCATGCACGAGGCCACGGTGGAGTCCGTGGACAGCATCGACGCGCTGTCCTACGAGGTGATCCGGCACCGGCTGTGGGCCATCACGGACCTCATGGGTCAGGCCATGAAGCGGATGTCGGGCTCACTGGTGGTCACCGACTGCAACGACTTCGACGTCGCGATCACCGACGAGTTCGGTGACATCGTCCAGGTCGGTCCCTACAACACCGAGCTTGCCGCGTCGACCGACCTGGCCATCAAGTGGATCCTGGAGAACCGGGCGGTCAACCCGGGCATCCGCGAAGGCGACATGTTCCTCACCAACGACCCCTGGGTCGGTGGTGGACTGCACCAGAACGACGTGGCGGTCCTGGCGCCGCTCTTCCACGACGGCAAGCTCTTCGCCTGGACCGCCGCCGTCGCGCACCAGGCGGACCTCGGCGGCGTCTCGCCGGGCAGCTGGACGCCGCGTGCGGAGGACATCTTCTGGGAGTCCTTGCCGACACCGCCGGTCAAGATCGTGGAGAACGGCGAGATCCGCCGGGACGTCGAGGACGTCTACCTGCGCCGCTCCCGCGTGCCCAAGATGGTGGCGCTGGACCTGCGCGCGAAGATCGGCGCGAACGCTGTGGGCCACGAGCGGATCCGAGAGCTGGTGGAGAAGTACACCGCCGACGTCGTCAAGGCGGCGATGTCCAAGCAACTCGACGACGCCGAGTCCCGCCTGCGCGTCAAGCTGGAGAAGATCGAGGACGGCTCCTGGACCGCGATCAACTACCAGGAGCAGTCGATGAAGGACGACCGGGGCCTGCACCCGATCGTCTGCACCCTCACCAAGACCGGCAGCGAGCTGCTGTTCGACTTCACCGGAACCGGTCCGCAGTCCGGCATGATCAACTGCACGTTCAGTGGCCTGTACGGCGGGGTGCTGTCGGCCGTGCTGCCGATCCTGTGCGGCGACATCCCCTGGGCCGCAGGTGGTCTGCGTCGGTGCATCACGCTGAAGAGCGAGCCGGGCACCCTGAACGACGCGACCTTCCCGGCCGCGGTCGGCAAGGGTTCCGTCGCCTCGGCCTGGGCCACCATGAACGCCGCGACGGAGTGCCTGTCGAAGATGCTGGACACCTCGGTCGAGCTCAAGGACCAGGTGATGTCGGTCTGCTGCGGCACCTGGCAGCTGTGCGTCATGGCCGGGCTGGACCAGCGGGAGCAGCCCTTCGCGACCATGTTGACCGACTCGATGGGTGGCGGCTTCGGCGCCGGCATCGATCATGACGGCGTCGACACCGGGGGGCTGCAGCTCATCCCGATGGGCAAGATGCCCGACGTGGAGATGAACGAGTTCATGCTCCCGATGCTCTACCTGTGGCGACGCGAGGAGATCGACACCGGCGGCCCCGGACAGTTCCGCGGCGGCGTGACCGGGTCGCTGTGCTTCGTCCCGCACGACACGCCTGCGCCGATGATGCAGGTCATCTCCGGCGCGGGGAAGGCCGTCTCGCAGAACGTCGGTCTGGCCGGCGGCTACCCCGGGAGTACCCAGGTCGACATCGCTGTCCGGGCGGCCAACGTCGACGCGCTGTTCTCCTCCGGCGTCATCCCGTCCTCGCTCGAGCAGATCGACGGCGACGTACAGATCCTGGCCTGTGAGGACGAGGCCCTGCTGTCGCCGGGGGACGTGCACTACATGTCGTGGCAGTCCGGCGGCGGCTATGGCGACCCGCTGCTGCGGGACCCGGACCGCGTTGCGCACGACGTCGCGGAGTTCCGGGTCAGTCCGGAGGCCGCCGGGGCGATCTACGGGGTGGCCCTCGACGGCGCCAGCGGCCAGCCGGACCCGGCCGCCACCGACCAGCTGCGTGCGGAGATGAAGCAGATCCGGCGTGACCGAGCCCGGAAGGCGGTAGCCCGATGACCAGTGCCTCACCCCGCGTCAACGCCAACGTCGCCCGGTCCGGCGAGAGGCTGTCCTGCGCGCACTGCCAGCAGCAGCTCGAGGGTACGGCGAGCGACTATCTGACGCGGCTGCCGTGGTACGAGGGGCCGGTCGCCGACGTCGGGCCGCACGTCTTCGCAGACGCCCAGGTCTACATCGATGCACCGGTGGTCTTCCGGCAGTTCTACTGTCCGGGCTGCTACACCGCCCTGCACACCGAGGTCGTCCCGGGCAACCACGCGGAATGGCTGGCCGGCTCGGCGGGCGCCACCCCGCAGTGACCCGCGGGCGGAGGCGGTGGATTCCGGCCTCCGCCGGGGGTCACCGGCGGGCGAGGTTCACGCAGCGGGTCCGTAGCGGATGGTCGTGACGAGGACCGTGCCCGGCTCGGTACCGTCGTTGCAGATGGCGTGCGGATCGCCTGGCTCGAACAGGACCGCCTGCAGCGGCTGCAGGCGCAGCGGCTCCGCGCCGGTGTCGAAGCGGAACTCGCCGGCGAGCACGACGTAGAGCTGAGCCGCGTCCTCGTGCGTGTGCAGCTCCTTGCCGCTGCCGGGCGGCAGCTGGCTGCACTGGACCTGCACGTTGCGACCGGTCGCCCAGTCGACGACGTTGGAGACTTGCAGCTCGCCGTAGTGGCCGGGCGGATGGAACCAGGTGGCGTCTGCGCTCGCCCACACCTTCATCTGCTCACTCCTTGGCGCTGGAAAAGGTTCGGCGATGGTACAGGTGCTCATATCACTGAAATATCTCGCCGGGCTCCGGCAGTCGGAGGGCAATCCGCCGCTGCTTCCGCTCAGCGGAAGAGCCGCATAGGCCGTGCCGGCCGTCCGCTCTACGGTGGAGCCGGCGCTCCCCGGGGAGCGTCCCGATCGCGGAGGTGTCCATGAAGCAGGTCGTGCGCCACACCGACAGGTCGGCCCTGCTCGCCGGCTACGCCGCGCCGCCGCCGGAGGTGCACCCCCCGCTGCTGCATGCCGGTTACGGCTCGACCCGCACCCGGGCACCGCTGCGGCCGCCCGTGCCGCTCCCGCAGGGCCTGACCGAACTGACGGGGCCGCTGCTCGGGGAGGACCGGCTCGGCGAGTTCGACCACGACCTGACCCGACAGCACGACGGCGAACCGGTCGGGCAGCGGATTCTCGTCCAGGGCCGCGTGCTGGACGGTGCCGGCCGGCCGGTGCCGCGCACCTTGGTGGAGATCTGGCAGGCGAATGCCTCGGGCCGCTACGTGCACGCCGGGGACCGCTGGCCCGGTGCGCTCGACCCGAACTTCACCGGGCTCGGCCGCGCCCTCACCGACGACGACGGGGCCTACCGCTTCGTCACGGTGCGACCGGGTGCCTACCCCTGGGGCAACCATGAGAATGCGTGGCGCCCGGCGCACATCCACTTCTCGCTGTTCGGCCGCGCGTTCACGCAGCGGCTCGTCACGCAGATGTACTTCCCCGACGACCCGCTGCTCGAGATCGACCCCATCCTGGATGCGGTGCCCGCTCAGGCGCGGCGCCGGCTGGTGAGCGCCTACGATCACGGCATCACGCAGCCCCAGTGGGCGCTGGGCTACCGGTTCGACATCGTCCTGCGCGGTCCGGAGGCCACTCCGTGGGAGACCGCCGAGGAGCATGAGTCATGAGCCCGCTCCCGCTGACGCCGTCGCAGACGGTCGGCCCCTACCTGTCGATCGGCCTGCGCTGGGAGGACGGGCCGTACGTCGTCGCGCCAGGGACGCCGGGCGCGGTCTGGCTGCGCGGGCGTGTCCTCGACGGCAACGGTGACGTCGTCCCGGATGCGCTGGTGGAGACGTGGCAGGCCGATCCGGCGGGGCGGTTCGACCACCCCGACGACCCGCGTGGAGCCAGTGGGAGCGGCTTTTGCGGCTTCGGGCGATCCGAGACCCTCGACGGGGAGTACGCCGTCCTGACGGTCAAGCCCGGCCAGGTGCCGGACGCCGCCGGCGGCCTGCAGGCGCCGCACGTCGACGTGTCGGTGTTCGCCCGCGGGCTGCTCGACCGGCTCGTGACCAGGCTCTACTTTGCGGACGAACCGGAGGCCAACGCGCGCGACCAGGTGCTCGCCGGGCTGCCGGACGACGCCGCCCGCAACACCCTGCTCGCTCAGCCCTGCGGTGACGGCTACCGCCTCGACATCGTGTTGCAGGGGAGCGATGAGTCCGTCTTCTTCGCCCTCTGAAAGCCTGTTCGGCGGCATCTTCGGCCGGGGCGGTGCCGCGGCCGAGGTGAGCGACGCCGGCTGGCTGCGGGCGTTGCTCGACACCGAGGCCGCCCTCGCCCGCGCCGGCGCGCAGGCCCGACTGTTCCCGGTCGACGTCGCCCAGGCGATCACCGTCGCGTGCGCCGACGCGGAGCGCTACGACGTCGCCGACCTCGGCCGGCAGGCGGCGGACGCCGCCAATCCCGTGGTCCCGCTGGTGCGTGCGATCGAACGGCTCGCCGGTGAGGCCGGGGCGCACGTGCACCAGGGTGCGACCAGTCAGGACATCCTCGACACCGCCTCGATGCTCGTGGCTCGGCGGGCGTTGCAGCCGCTGCGCGCCGACCTGCGGGCCGCCGCCGAGGCCGCGGCGGAGCTCGCGCGCCGGCACGGCGACACCGTGATGGTCGGTCGCACCCTGCTGCAGCAGGCCGTGCCCACGACGTTCGGGCTGAAGGCCGCCGGCTGGGCGCTGGCCCTGCACGGGGCGGAGCGGCGGCTGGCCGCCGTCGAGGCAGGTCTCCCGGCCCAGCTCGGGGGCGCTGCCGGCACCCTCGCCGCACTTGGCGGAGCGGGCGGCCAGGTGCTGGCCGCACTCGCCGGGGAGCTCGGGCTCGCGACGCCGGTCCTGCCGTGGCACACCGCGCGGCTGCCGATCGCCGACCTCGCCGGTGCACTGGGGACGGGCGCGGGCGTGACGACGAAGGTCGCGCTCGATGTCGTCCTGCTGGCCCAGACCGAGGTCGCGGAGGTGGCGGAGGGCACGCCCGGCCGCGGAGGATCCTCGGCCATGCCCCACAAGCGCAACCCGGTCGCGGCGCTGTCGGCCCGGGCCGCCGCCCGCCGTGCCCCTGCCCTCGTGGCGACGCTGCTCGCGGCGATGGAGCAGGAGCACGAGCGCGGCGCCGGGACGTGGCAGAGCGAGTGGGAGCCGCTGTCGGACCTGCTGCGTTGCGCGGGCAGCGCCGCGGCCTGGCTGCGCGACAGCCTCGAGCACCTGGTCGTCAACCCCGCCCGGATGTGGGCGAACCTCGACGCCACCGGTGCCGAGCTCGCCGCCGAGGCGGTCGCCGACACGCTCAACCCGGTCCTCGGGCGCAGCCGGGCCCACGACGTGGTCTCGGCGGCCGTGAGCCGTGCCCGGGCGCAGGCACTGCCGCTGCGCGACGTGCTGCTCGCCGACCCGGCAGTCCGCGGCCGGCTCGACGCGGCACAGCTGGACGCGCTGCTCGACCCGGCGCAGCACGTCGGCGAGGCACAGCGGCTCGTCGACCTTGCCCTGGCCGCGCTCGCCGCACCGACCCCGAGGAGCAGCCCATGACCGCCGTCGCCGTGCACGCCGTCGTGGAGGGGCCGGCCGACGCTCCGGCCGTGCTGCTGATCGGCTCGCTCGGCAGCACGCTCGAGATGTGGGACCCACAGGTGGCTGCGCTGGCCGAACGCTTCCGCGTCGTGCGGTACGACGCGCGCGGGCACGGCCGCTCGCCGGTGCCAGCCGGCCCGTACTCGCTCGACGACCTGGTCGACGACGCTGTCGCGCTGCTGGACCGGCTCGGGATCGAGAGTGCCTGTGTGGTCGGGCTGTCGCTCGGCGGGATGACCGCGCTGCGGCTGGCCGCCCGGGAGCCGCACCGGGTCGACCGCCTCGCGGTGCTGTGCAGCTCGGCTCTACTGGGGCCCGCCCAGAGCTGGACCGACCGGGCTGCGCTGGTCCGCGCAGAGGGAACGTCCACGGTCGCCGCCACGGTCGTGACTCGCTGGTTCACCGACGACCTGCGCGCCCGGGACGCGGCCACCGTCATCAGGATGGAGCAGATGGTGGCCGGCACGCCGGCGGAGGGCTATGCCGGCTGCTGCGAGGCGATCGCCACGATGGACCTGCGGACCGACCTCGCCCGCGTCAGCGCCCCCACCCTTGCGCTCGCCGGTGCCGACGACCCGGCCACTCCGCCGGAACACCTCGCAGCGGTCGCCGACGGCGTCGCCGACGGTCGGCTCGTCGTGCTGCCGAAGGCCGCACACCTGGCCAGCTGGGAGCAGGCGGTCGCGGTGAACGCCGTTCTGCTCACGCATCTTCCGGGAGGCGCGACCGATGCCGGCCGGCACGCCGCGGGCATGCGGGTACGACGGGCCGTCCTCGGGGACGCGCACGTCGATGCCGCCGTGGCGCGTACGACGGGCTTCACCGCGGCCTTCCAGGACCTCATCACGCGGCACGCCTGGGGCGACGTGTGGTCCCGGCCGGGACTCGACCGTCGGACCCGCAGTCTGCTCACCCTTGCGCTGCTCACCGCTCTCGGACACGAGCGCGAACTGGCGATGCACGTCCGCGCCGCCCTCATCAACGGGGTGACGCCGGCCGAGATCACCGAGGTGCTGTTGCACAGCGCCGTCTACGCAGGGGTCCCAGCCGCCAACAGCGCCTTCGCCGCCGCGCAGGAGGTGCTCGGCCAGCTCGCCCCGGACCCGGCTACCGCCGTCCCCCCACAGGAGGACTGAGCGTTGGACAAGCTCGTCACGAACGCCGCCGAGGCGGTGGCCGACATCCCGCACGGCGCGAGCATCGCGGTCGGCGGCTTCGGGCTCTCCGGGATTCCATGGGTGCTCATCGCGGCCCTGCTCGAGCAGGGCGCGAGTCGGCTGACCATCGTCTCCAACAACTGCGGCGTCGACGGCGCCGGTCTGGGGGTGCTGTTGGCCCAGGGACGTATCGACCGCGTCATCGCCTCCTACATCGGCGAGAACAAGGAATTCGCGCGGCAGTTCCTCGGCGGCGAGTTGCAGGTCGAGCTGACGCCGCAGGGGACCCTCGCCGAACGCATGCGGGCCGGGGGAGCCGGCATCGCCGCCTTCTTCACACCGACGGGCGTCGGGACCATGGTCGCGGACGGCGGGCTGCCGTGGAGGTACGACCCGGACGGCGGCGTGGCCATGTCCTCCCCGCCCAAGGAGGTGCGGGAGTTCTCGCTGGGCGGGCGCCGCCGCGAGTACGTCCTCGAGGAGGGCATCGTCACCGACGTCGCCCTCGCCCGGGCGGCCGTGGCCGACCGGCACGGCAACGCCGTCTTCCATGCCGCTGCCCGCAACTTCAATCCCGCCGCCGCCATGGCGGGACGGCTCACGGTGCTGGAGGCCGAGCGGATCGTCGAGCCGGGGGAGATCCCGCCGGACGAGGTGCACCTGCCGGGCGTGTTCGTACAGCGGGTGGTCGCGTTGACGCCGGAGCAGGCGGACGACAAGCGGATCGAGAAGCGGACGACCAGCGTCCGGCCGGACGCACCGGCCGCCGGCGCCGGAGAGGAGCTCGGGTCCTGATGGCCTGGACACGCGACGACATGGCCGCCCGGGCCGCGCGCGAGCTGCGCGACGGGGAGTACGTCAATCTGGGCATCGGGCTGCCGACGCTCATCCCGAACCACCTGCCGCCGGACGTCCACGTCGTCCTGCAGAGCGAGAACGGCATCCTCGGCACCGGCCGCTACCCGTACGAGGACGAGGTCGACCCCGACCTCGTCAATGCCGGCAAGGAGACGGTGACGACGCAGCCGGGAGCGTCCTTCTTCGACTCGCCGACGTCCTTCGCGATGATCCGCGGGGGGCACATCGACGCGGCCGTGCTCGGGGCGATGCAGGTCTCGGCGCGGGGTGACCTGGCGAACTGGATGGTGCCCGGCAAGCTGGTCAAGGGCATGGGCGGAGCAATGGACCTGGTGCACGGCGCGAAGCGGGTCATCGTCCTCATGGAGCACGTCGCCAAGGACGGCGCGCCCAAGGTCGTCGAGGAATGCTCCCTGCCCTACACCGGCCGGCGCGTGGTGCAGCGGATCATCACCGATCTCTGTGTCCTGGACGTGACGGAGGACGGCCTCGTCCTGCGTGAGACGGCACCCGGCGTGCGGCTGCAGGACGTCCGGGACAGCACCGGTGCAGCGTTCACCGTCGCTCCCGACCTGACGCAGGCCGATTAGGCCGCTGCCGGGACCTGAGTCCGCACCGACCGGCGGGACGGCCGTGCTGGCTTCGGCTTTCGCGCCAGGGCCGACGCGCTTAAGGTCGGCGAGTGACCGAGCTGCTGATTGTGACCACCCGATCGCGGCTGCGGAGCATCTTCTCCTTTCCGCCGATGATGATCGCGACGCGGCGGGTGCGTCGGCAGCTGGGCCACACGGAGGGCGTGGTGCGCTGGGCGAGCGTCGTGTCCAGCCCCACGGAGTTCTGGACCATCACGGCCTGGCGCAGCCGCCACGAGATGCAGGAGTTCATGCGCTCGGACGCGCACGGCGACATCATGTGGGGCTTCTCCCGGCTGCTCAGCTCGCTGTGGCTGGTCCGCTGGCGGCCGACGGCCCACGAGGTCGGCACCTGGGCCGGCGTCAGCTTCGCCCCGCAGGCCCCCTCACCGACACCACCGGCCGGTCACCTGCTGCCCCCTGTGCTGAGCGAGATCGTCGGTCCGGATGGCGTGATCAGCTTCGACTCGTCACCGGAGGCGCGGCGGGCACGTGAGCAGATGAAGGGCGTCGGCGGTGCCGTTTTCAGCGTGCAGACGCCGCGGCGGCGGTTCCCGGCCGCCTGGCTGCGCATCGCCCGGTACCGGCGGCGCCTGTTCGCCGACCCGGCGCTGTTGCGCAGCGTCGTGGGGCTGGGTAGCGGCGGGGCGTGCTACCTGCTCTGCGTCTGGCGGACACCGCAGGACGCGGCGCGGATGCTCGACAGCGACTGGGCCGCGGGGATGCAGAAGCGTTACGGTGCTCTCTACTGGGCCAGCCAGTGGCTTCCGGAGAGCGAGTTCGGCAACTGGGACGGCCTGCGCCTGCGCGGCGAGCAGCGCCGCGTCCCGCACAAGCCCGGGTAGCCGCCGCCCTGGTCACACAGGCCGGCGGCTCTCGGGCGTTGCAGCACGTCGGGGGACAGAAGCCGCCCTCCGACCCGAGCAGCGGGCCGAGTGGCATGCGGTCGCTGCTAGCCCAGCGGGGAGTTCTTCGCGTTCTCGGGGTTGCGTCCTCTCACCGGCGGGTTCCCGTCCGGAGGCTCGTCCTCCCCGGACCTGACGGTGCGGGCCTTCGTGCCGGTGTCCTTGTCGGTCGTGCTCCGTGCCGGTGCCGCGTCGACTGCTCCCGGCTTGTTCGGCGGCGGCGACGTGCTGGCTTCGGCCGACTTCTCGGCGGCCGACTTGTCGGTGCTCTCTCCTGCAGTTCCTGGCCTGGTCACGAATATGCTCCTTTTCGGGAAAGCGTTCACCTCTCCTGCCCCGGCTGAGGCCGAGTATGCGAGGACGGCCCGGTTGCGGTGGTGATCTCCTCAGCCCCGTCGGGCTCCGGCTGGGCGGACGGAGTCGGCGGCGGAGGGGCTCCGGGCTCCACCTCCGCGAACTGCTGGCGCGCGTAACGGATGCCTACAGCGGCCACCGCAACGACCGGCACGGACAGGAAGGCGCCGGTGATGCCGGCCAGCGTGGCACCTGCGGTGACGGCCAGGATGACGACCGCCGGATGTAGGTCAAGGGTTCGTCCGACCAGGATCGGCTGCAGGACGTTGCCTTCCAGTTGCTGGACGACGAGCACCAGGACAACCACGATCAGCGCGCTGGTCGGGCCGTTGGTGACGAGGGCGACCAGCGCCGCCAGGGCACCGCTGACCACAGCCCCGATGATGGGGATGAAGGCGCCGAAGAAGACCAGCACCGCCAGCGGCAGCGCGAGCGGCACCCCGAGCACGACGAGCCCTATCCCGATGAAGACCGCGTCGACCAGGCCGACCGCCGCCTGTGCCTTGATGAAGCCGGACAGCGTGGCCCATGAGCGCTCGGCGACTGCGCAGACGTGCGGCGCCGCGCGGGAGCCGACCAGCGTGCCCAGCCAGGGCAGGAACTTCGGCCCGTCCTTCAGATAGAAGAAACAGAGCACCACGGCGAGCAGCCCGGTCAGCACCGCCGAACCGGCCGCGGCCGCGCCGGTCAGGATGCGGGTGGCGATGTTGCGGGCGTTGGCCTGCAGTTCCCGGATGACGTTGTCGACGGTCGAGCCGATCTGCTCCTCACCCAGGTTGAACGGCGGCCCTGTCAGTCCCTTCTGCAGCTCGCCCAGGCCGGCCGCCACCTGATCTGCCAACTCCTGCGCCTGCCCGGTGACCTGTGGCGCGAGCCCGCCCACCACTCCCGTGAGCAGCAGCAGCGCGGCGAGCAGGACGCTGAGCGCCGACAGGGCCGCGGGAACTCGGTGTCGGCGCAGGAAGCGTACGGGGGGCCACAGGACGGTGGCGAGCAGCAGCCCGAGCAGGACGGGCAGCAGGACGACCCAGAGCTTGCCGGCCAGGTAACCGAGCACGAGGACCGCGAGCACGACGAGCAGGAAGCGTCCGCTGGCGGTCGCCGCCCGGGCGAATGCCGCACCTGCGGCCGCCTCGCGTGCGTGGGAGGTCGCCTCGCGTGGGCGGGAGGTCGCCTCGCGTGGGAGGGAGGTCTCGCTCCCTTCACCGGACGGGCACGCGACGGCCGGTGCGGACCCGGCGCCGCTGCGCATGACATCGTTCCCGGTCTGGTCGTCAGTGCTCACGTCCCGCAGCCTGCCCCACCTGCACTCCGGCGACTCCGTGCCGCGTCTGGTGTCGGATGCCATATAGAGGGGAGGGCGGGGCAGTGCCGCCAGCGAGTCGGGGAGCTCGACCGGACCGAGCCGACGCCACCGCATCGGGCCCACCTGACCGGACCGCGTCGACCCGACCGAACCGAGGAGACCCTGCCGAACCGAGGAGAGTTGTGCCGACGACAGAACCCCTCCGCCAGCTGGGGCTTCCCCAGGGTGTGCGCCTGTGCCTGTTCGACCTCGACGGGGTGCTCACCGACACCGCCGCCGTGCACACCGTCGCGTGGGCGTCGATGTTCGACGCCTACCTGCAGGAGCGTGACGGGCCGGCCTTCGTCCCCTTCGATCCCGGCAGCGACTACACGCGGTATGTGGACGGGAAGCCGCGGGCCGACGGCGTCCGGTCCTTCCTGCAGTCGCGGGACATCGCGCTGCCGGACGGCCACCCGGACGACGGCCCGCACCGGGAGACGGTGCACGGGCTCGGTGCCCGCAAGAACGAGCTGGTGCTCGCGCTGATCGACCGGGACGGAGTGGAGGTCTTCGCGCCTTCGGTCCGCTACCTCGAGGCGGTACGCGCCGCCGGCCTGCGCACGGCGGTCGTCTCCTCCAGCGCGAACACCGGGCAGGTGCTGGAGGTGACCGGTCTGGCCCCGCTGCTGGACCTGCGCATGGATGCGCTGGTCGCGCGCGAGCAGGGCCTGGCCGGCAAACCGGCGCCGGACACCTTCCTGGCCGCAGCGGCCGGCCTCGGCGGTGGGCCGCACGACGCGGCGGTCTTCGAAGATGCGCTTGCCGGCGTGCAGGCCGGCGCTGCGGGAGGATTCGCGTACGTCGTCGGCGTGGACCGCGCAGGCCAGGCGGAGGCGCTGCGTCGCGCCGGCGCCCACCGCGTCGTGCGCGAGCTCGACGAGCTGCTGGAGGTTGCATGAACCGGCAAGGCTTCCCGGTCGAGCCATGGTGCCTGCGCGAGCCGCAGCTCGACCTCGAACGGCTCGCCCGCACCGAGTCGCTGTTCACCGTCTCCAACGGCCACGTGGGGCTGCGCGGCAACCTCGACGAAGGCGATCCGCATGTGCTGCCGGGCACCTATCTCAACTCGGTCTGGGAGCACCGCCCGCTGCCGCACGCCGAGGGCGGCTACGGCTACCCGGAGTCGGGTCAGGCGGTCATCAACGTCACCAACGGCAAGCTGGTCCGGCTGCTCGTCGACGACGAGCCGTTCGACGTGCGGTACGGCGAGTTGCGCCGGCACGAGCGCTGCCTGGACTTCCGGGCCGGCCTGCTGGACCGACAGGTGGAGTGGAGTTCACCCGCGGGCCAAAAGGTCCTCGTCCGGTCACGCCGGATGGTGTCGCTGACCCAGCGGGCCGTGGTCGCGCTCTGCTATGAGGTCGAGCCGGTCGGCGCCCCCGCGCGCGTGGTCATCCAGTCGGAGCTGGTGGCCGACGAGGAGCTGGTCGAGCTGGCCAAGGGCGACCCTCGAGCGGCAGCCGCCCTGGCCCACCCGCTGATCTCCGAGGAGTTCTCGGCGGCCGGCACCAGCGGGCACCTCGTGCACCGCACCCGGTCGAGTGGCATCCGCGTGGCCGCGGCGATGGAGCACGTCGTGCAGGCACCCGACGGGGTGGTGGTCGACATCGGCGCCGACGCGGTCGAGGACTGGGCCCGGACCAGCATCACCGCCCGGCTCCAGCCCGGCCAGCGGCTCCGGGTGATCAAACTGGTGACCTACGGCTGGTCAGGGCACCGCTCACTGCCCGCGGTCCGGGACCAGGTCGCTGCTGCGTTGACGGCTGCCTGCGCCACCGGATGGGACGCGCTGGTGGCCGATCAGCGGGAGTATCTCGATGCCTTCTGGGATCGCGCCGACGTCGAGGTCGACGGCGACCCCGAGCTGCAGCAGGCGGTCCGTTTCGGACTCTTCCACGTCCTTCAGGCAGGGGCGCGCGGCGAGCGCCGGCCCATCTCGGCCAAGGGCCTCACCGGTCCCGGCTACGACGGACATGCCTTCTGGGACACCGAGACGTTCGTGCTGCCGGTGCTCACCCACACCACCCCCGGTGCGGCTGCCGACGTCCTGCGCTGGCGGCACTCGACAATGCCCCTGGCGATCGAACGGGCGGCCGTGCTGGGGCTGCGCGGGGCTGCTTTCCCGTGGCGCACCATCAACGGCGAGGAGTGCTCGGGCTACTGGCCGGCCGGCACTGCGGCCTTCCATGTGAATGCCGACATCGCCGTCGCGCTCGCCCGGCACGTCGCGGCAACGGGAGACATCGCGCTGGAACGCGAGATCGGCGTCGACCTGCTCGTGCAGACCGCACGGCTGTGGCTGTCGCTGGGCCACCGGACGATGAGCGGGGCGTTCCGGATCGACGGCGTCACGGGCCCGGACGAGTACAGCGCGGTCGCCGACAACAACGTGTTCACCAATCTCATGGCGGCCCGCAACCTGCGCGCCGCCGCCGACGTCGCGGCCCGCCATCCCGACCTCGCCGCGCTGCTGAGCGTCGGCGCCGAGGAGGTCGCGGCCTGGCGGGACGCCGCGGCCGCGATGCATGTGCCGTACGACGAGGTGCTGGGCGTGCACCCGCAGTCGGAGGGCTTCACCGCGCACGCCCGGTGGGACTTCGCGGCGACCACCGCGCAGGAGTACCCGCTGATGCTGCACCACCCGTACTTCCAGCTCTACCGCAAGCAGGTCGTCAAGCAGGCCGACCTCGTGCTCGCGATGCAGCTGTGCGGGGACGCCTTCACCCCCGAGCAGAAGCGGCGCAACGTCGACTACTACGAGCCCCTCACGGTGCGGGACTCCTCGCTCTCGTCGGGCACGCAGGCGGTGCTCGCCGCCGAGGTGGGCTATCTCGGCCTGGCCTACGACTACGCCGCCGAGGCGCTGCTTATGGACCTGCGGGACCTGCATGCCAACACGGCAGGCGGCCTGCACATGGCCTCCCTCGCCGGCGGCTGGACCGCGCTCGTCGCCGGCTTCGGCGGGATGCGCGACGAGGCAGGGATGTTGTTCTTCGATCCCGGCCTGCCGGAGGGTCTGGACCGGCTCGCGTTCCGGCTGGTCCGCGGCACGGGCGTGCTGCACGTCGAGGTCCTGCCCCAGTCGGTCCGCTACGAGCTGCTACGTGGCGAGGAGCTGCTGGTCGTCCGGCACCTGGACGAAGAGCTCGAGCTGAAGGCCGGTGACCCGGTGACCCGGCCACTGGAGCACCGGACCAACGGCGAGACGCCGCCGGCCCAGCCCACCGGACGCACCCCGGCCCGCCGCCGGACCACCTGATTGCAGCTGACCGGACGCTCCGTCCGCGCCTCTGGCACAGTCCTGGCACGACCGGAACCGATCAGGAGGTGGCGTGGCGCAGGCGACCTGGCAGCGCGTACAGCGCTCGTCGTCCGCGCTCAGCAGCACCTGTGTCCGGGCGATGGAGGACCTGCCGTGGTTCGGGGCACTGCCGGCCGAACAGCGGTCGTACGTGGGGCTGGTCGTGCAGGCCGGGTTGTCGGCCTTTGCCCAGTGGTTGCGCCGGCCGGGCCAGCCGCTGCCGGTCGGGCCGGAGGTGTTCGCCGCCGCACCCCGCGAGCTCGCGCGCTCGGTCAACCTGAAGCAGACCGTCCAGCTGATCAGGGTGGTCGTCGGTGTCGTGGAGCAGGCGGTGCCGTCGCTGGCTGCTCCCGGTGACGAGGCGGTCCTGTCGGAGGCGGTGCTCCGCTACTCCCGCGAGATCGCCTTCGCCGCGGCCGACGTCTACGCCGCGGCGGCCGAGTCGCGCGGCGCCTGGGACTCGCGGGTCGAGGCCGGCATCGTCGATGCGCTGGTGCGTGGCCACGCCGGCGAGCTGACCCTCTCGCGGGCGACGTCCCTCGGCTGGAGCCGGGTGGACTGGGTGGTCGCCCTCGCTGCGCCGGCGCCACCCGACCTCGACCTGCCCCAGCTGCGGGCCGGCGCCCGGCACAGCGGGCTGTCCCTGCTGACGGGTGAGGTCGCCGCGGCGCTGGTGCTCGTCGTCGGCGGTACCACCTCGGTGGAGTCCGCGGTGGCGCAGCTCGCCGCGGCGCTCCCGGCGGACCCGGTCGTCGTGGGCCCGCTCGCGTCCGAGCTCGCCACCGCGTCGCCGTCGGTGCAGGAGGCGCTGGCCGGCCTGGCGGCTGTCCGGGCCTGGCCGCAGGCCCCCCGGCCCGTCGCCTCGGACCTGCTGCTGGCCGAGCGGGCCGTTCTGGGCGAGGAGGCGGCCCGCCGCCGGCTGCTGGAGGAGGTCTACAGGCCACTCGAACGTGCGGGCGGCGACCTGCTGGCCACCGCGGCCGCCTACCTCGAGGGCGGGGGCTCGGTCGAGGGCGCCGGGCGCACGCTCTTCCTGCACCCGAACACTGTCCGTTACCGGCTCAGGAAGCTGGCCGAGGTGACCGGTCACGACATCACGACTCCCCGTGACGGGCTGGTCGTCAGGCTCGCACTGCTCCTCGGGCGTGTCCGGGCGTTGTAGGTTACGGACAATCCCTGGCGCGGTTCTCCGTCTGGGCCGGCTGCGTTCCTCCGGCCGTACGGCGGGCAGTCTGTAGGGGTGCCTCTCCTTCTCTCGCCCGGTCAGGGCGCCCAGTCCAGCGGAATGCTGCGCGCCTGGCTCGAGTTCCCCGATGCCGCCGCCTCGATCGGTCGCTGGTCCGAACTCAGCGACCTCGACCTGCTCCAGCTCGGCACCGCCGCGCCGGCCGACGTCGTCCGCCGCACCGAGGTGGCCCAGCCGCTGCTGACGGCCCTCGCCCTGCTGAGCGGCCGGGCGCTGCTCGGCGGGAACCGTCCCACGCAGGTCTGCGGCCACAGCGTCGGCGAGCTGTCGGCGCTGGCGCTGGCCGGCGTGCTGACCGACGACGAGGCGGTCGTGCTGGCAGCCGGTCGTGGCCGGCTGATGGCCCAGGCCGCGGCGGCACGGCCCACCGGCATGGCGGCTGTGCTCGGTGGCTCGCTCGACGAGGATGCGCTGGCCGAGGCCGGGCTCGAGTTGGCCACCGTCAACGTCGCGGGTCAGCTGGTGGTCGGGGGTCCGGTCGAGGCGCTCGACGCCTGGAGGCCGCCCAGCGGCGCACGGGTGCGCCGCCTGGACGTCGCCGGCGCCTTCCACACCACCGCCATGGCGCCGGCGGTGCCCGACTTCGCCGCCCTCGTCGCCCAGCTTGACCCGCGAGAGGCGCAGTGCGACGTCCTGGCCAATGCCGACGGCGCAGCGCTGCGGGACGGGCGGGCGCTGCTCGACCGGTTGGTGGGCCAGCTGACCCGCCCGGTCCGCTTCGACCTCTGCCTGGCCGCGGCGACCGGGCCGGCCGTCGAGCTCGCCCCGGCCGGAGTTCTCGCCGGGCTGGTCAAGCGGGGCCGGCCGGACCTGACCGTGACCGCGCTGCGTACGCCCGAGGACCTGTTGGTGACGGCGTGAGAGGCGTCGGTCTGCTCGGCGTCGGGGCGCACCGACCGGCGCTGCGGGTCGACAACGTGCTCATCGCCGAGCGGATCGACTCCAGCGACGCGTGGATCCGCGAGCGCAGTGGCATCGTCACGCGCGGCGTCGCGGGCGAGGACGAGTCGGTGGTCGACATGGCCGTCACCGCCGGCGGCAAGGCACTGGCCGCCGCCGGTGTGACCGGGGCCGACGTCGACCTGGTCCTGCTCGCGACCTGCTCGATGCCCGGGCCGCTGCCCGGCGGCAGCCCCGAGATCGCCTACCGGCTGGGCGCCCACCACGCCGGCGGCTCCGACATCGGCGCCGGCTGTGCAGGTTTCACCTATGCCCTGGCCCTGGCGGCGGATGCGGTACGGGTGGGTACCGCCGACCACGTGCTCGTCATCGGCTCCGAGAAGCTGCTCCCGCTGGTCGACCCCGACGACCGCGGGACGGCCTTCCTGTTCGGGGACGGGGCCGGCGCGGCCGTCGTCGGGCCGACGCAGCAGGACGGCATCGGCCGGGTCGTGTGGGCCAACGACGGGGGACAGGCCGACCGGCTGGTCATCGACGGCTCACCACTGCTGATGCGCATGGACGGGCGGGCGATCTACCGCTGGGCGACCACCGCCCTGCCCGGCCTGGCCCGCCGGGCCTGCGCGCAGGTCGGCATCGAGCCGGCCGAGCTGGCGGCCTTCGTCCCGCACCAGGCCAACCTGCGTATCACCGAGTCGGTCGTCAAGAGCCTGGGCCTGCCGCCGTCGGTCGTGGTCGCCCGCGACGTGGTGGACAGCGGCAACACCAGCGCCGCCTCCATCCCGCTCGCCCTCACCCGCCTCGTCGAGGAGGGGGCGGTGCGCCGCGGCGACCCCGTCCTGCTGCTCGGGTTCGGCGCCGGGCTCACCGCTGCCGGCTCCGTCGTCCACTGTCCCTGAACACATGTCCCTGAACCCCACATACACCAAGGAGATCTCATGACCACCGCTTCCACCATGTCCAAGGCCGAGCTGCTCGCCGGACTCGCCGAGGTACTCGAGGAGGTCGCCGGCACACCGGCCGACAAGGTCGTCCCGACGGCCACCTTCGACGGCGACCTCGACATCGACTCACTCACCATGGTCGAGGTCGTCGTGGCCTGTGAGGAGCGCTTCGAGGTCCGGATCCCGGACGAGGCCCTCGAGGGTCTGCGCACCGTCGGCGACGCCGTCGACCACATCTCCGGGGCGGACAAGTGACCTCAACACCGACCCGCGGGGTCGCCATCACGGGCCTGGGCGCGCTCACGCCGCTCGGTCCCGACGTCGATGCGCTCGAGGAGGGCCTGCTCAGCGGGCGCTCCGGGGTGCGGCTGCTCGACGGGCCGGAGTTCGCTGATCTGCCGGCGCGGCTGGCTGCCACCGTCGACCTGACCGACCGGCTCGACCGGGTCGAGGCGCGCACGCTCGACCGGGTCCAGCAGGTCGCGCTGGTCGCGGCGCGTGAGGCGTGGTCCGACGCCGGCGCGCCCGAGGTCGCTCCCGAGCGGCTCGCCGTCGTGATCGGATCCGGCATCGGCGGGGCGCTGACGATCCTCGGACAGAACGAGGTGCTTCGCGAGAAGGGCCCCCGCCGGGTCAGCCCGCACCTCGTGCCGATGCTCATGCCCAACGGACCGGCGGCGACGGTCGGCCTCGAGATCGGCGCCCGCGGCGGTGTGCACTGCCCGGTGAGTGCCTGTGCCTCCGGCGCCGAGGCGCTCGCGGTGGCGCTCGAGCTGCTGCGCTCGGGTCGTGCCGACGTCGTCGTGACCGGTGGCGCCGAGGCGTGCGTCCACCCCCTGCCGCTGGCGGGCTTCGCGCAGATGCGCGCGCTGTCCACCCGGCACGACGCTCCCGAGGCCGCCAGCCGGCCGTACGACAAGGGGCGCGACGGCTTCGTGCTCGGGGAGGGCGCCGGCGTGCTGGTGCTCGAGACCGAGGCGCACGCCGCGGCCCGTGGAGCCACCGTGCACGGCCGGCTGGCCGGCGCCGGCCTGGCCAGCGACGCCCACCACGTGACCGCCCCGGATCCGAGTGGGGCGGGCGCGGCCCGGAGCATCACCGCCGCCCTGCGCGACGCCGGTGTCGGTCCGGACGAGGTCGGCCACATCGACGCGCACGCCACCTCCACCCCGCTCGGCGACCTGGCCGAGGCGCGGGCACTCAACATCGCCCTCGGCGCGCACCGCCCGCCCGTCACCGCGCCGAAGTCCTGCACCGGGCATCTGCTCGGGGCAGCCGGCGCCGTCGAGGCGATCGCCGCCGTCCTGGCCCTGAAGTCCGGTGTCGTCCCGGCGATCCGCAACCTCGACGACCTGGACGACGCTGCCGACGTGGACGCCGTCCGCACCGTCGGACGCCGGCACCCCCACGAGGTCGCGCTCAGCACGTCCTTCGGTTTCGGGGGCCACGACGTCTCGCTGGTGCTCACCCGATGACCAGCCGCGACGAGGTGCCGGGCGGGCAGCAGAACCGGCACCGGAACGACCACCGGCCCCCGTCGCTGTGAGCTCCACCCTGCTCCCGACCACCGGCACACTCGGCGGCGTCGCCTACACCGTCCACGGCAGCGGCGGCCCGGTCACCGTCTTCGCGCACGGGCTGGGCGGGTCGTCGGCCGAGACGCGACCGCTGTCCGCACGCGTCCCCGGCACCCGGGTGCTGCTCGACTTCCGCGGCCACGGCGCGAGCGACGCACTGGAGGACGGTTGGGACTACGACCTGCTCGCCGAGGATCTGCTCTCGGTCGCCGACGCCAGCGGCGCCACCCAGGCTGTCGGGCTGTCCGTCGGCTCCGGCGCGCTGCTGCGGGTGCTGTCCCGGGACCCGAAGCGGTTCGAGCGGATCGCGATGGTGATGCCGGCGGCGATCGACGAGGGCCGCGACGACGGTGCCACCCTGGCGATCCGCCGGCTGGGCCAGGCGATCGACGATCAGGACATCGACGCCGTCACCGAGCTGCTGCTCGCCGAGCTGCCGCCCGACGTCCGCTCCCGGCGCGGAGTGGCCTTGCTGCTGCGCCGCCGTGCGGCCGGGCTGGTCACCCGGCCGGCCCCCCGGCCACGCCGGCCGGACCGGCCGGTGCACGACCGGGCCGTGCTGGCCACCGTCAGAGCGCCCGCCCTCGTCGTGGCGCAGGAGGAGGATCCGCTGCACGCCCTCGAGCTCGCCGTCGAGCTCACCGCCGCACTCCCCGACGCCGCCCTGGTCACCCTCCCCGCCGGCGGCGTCTTCTGGACGGCGCCGGCGCACGCCGCCGACGCCCTGGCCCGACATTTTTCGGAGGCCTCATGAATGGCACGCTGTCCGAGCACCTCACCGACCGCCTCGAGCAGGCGATGGACCGGCACCTGTCGATCGCCCAGGACTGGCTCCCGCACGAGTACGTGCCCTGGGAGCAGGGCAGCGACTACGCCGAGCTGCCGTGGGAGCAGACGCAGAGCCGGCTGACCGCACCCGTACGCGCCGCCGTCGCGCTCAACCTGCTGACCGAGGACAACCTGCCCGGCTACCACGGCGAGCTGGTACGCATCTACGGCGATTCCGAGCCGTGGCGGGCCTGGCTCGATCGGTGGACCGCCGAGGAGGGCCGGCACGGCATCGTGCTGCGCGACTACCTCGTCGTCACTCGGGCCGTCGACCCGGTCGCACTCGAGGTCGACCGGATGGCGACCGTCTCCGGCGGCTTCCGCGCGCCGGACAAGGACCTGCTGCGCACGATCGCGTACGTCGCCTTCCAGGAGCTGGCCACGCGGGTCTCGCACCGCAACACCGGCCGGCTCTCCGACGACCCCGGCCTCGACCGGCTGCTGGCCCGGGTGGCGACGGACGAGAACCTGCACATGGTGCTCTACCGCGACCTGATGCAGGCGGCGCTCGAGGCCGAGCCGGCTGCGGCGCTGCGCGCGATCGTCCAGGAGGTGGCCGGCTTCACGATGCCCGGCACCGGCATCCCGGGCTTCACCCGCCGGGCCGCTGTCGTGGCCAAGGCCGGCATCTATGACCTGCAGGTGCACCGGGACGACGTCGTCGCACCGCTGCTGCGCTACTGGGACATCTTCGAGCTCGAGGGGCTGCCGGCGGAGGCGGAGGAGGCGCGCGGGGACCTCTCCCTGGTGCTGGCCGAGCTGGACTCCCGGGTGGAACGGCTGCTGTCGCGCCGTGAGCGGGTCTCCGCATGACCGGGCTGCTCGAGGGCAAACGGCTGCTGGTCACCGGTGTGCTGACCGAGCAGTCCATCGCCTTCTCCGTGGCGCGTACCGCTGCGGAGCAGGGCGCCACCGTCGTGCTCACCGGCTTCGGCCGGGCGATGTCGCTGACCACCCGGATCGCCCGCCGGCTGCCCGGTGAGCCGCCGGTCGTCGAGCTGGACGTCACCTCGCCGGACGACCTGCAGATGCTGCCGAAGCGCGTCGGTGAGCACGTCGACGGGCTGGACGGTGTGCTGCACGCGATCGGCTTCGCGCCGGCGGGGGCGCTCGGCTCGGGTGTGCTGCAGACCGACTGGGCCGACGTCGGTACCGCGCTGCACGTGTCGACCTGGTCCTACCCCGCCCTGGCCGGCGCCTGCCTGCCGATGCTCACCCGCGGCGGGTCGTACGTCGGCCTGGACTTCGACGCGCGGGTGGCCTGGCCGGCGTACGACTGGATGGGTGTGGCCAAGGCCGGCCTGGAGTCGGCGAACCGCTACCTCGCCCGGGACCTGGGCCCGCACGGTGTGCGGGCCAACCTCGTCGCGGCCGGGCCGCTGAAGACGATGGCGGCCAAGAGCATCCCCGGCTTCGAGAAGTTCGAGCAGGCCTGGGCCGAGCGCGCCCCACTGGGCTGGGACGTACGCGACCCGGAGCCTGTCGCGCGCACCTGCGTGGCCCTGCTGTCCGACTGGTTCCCGGCCACCACCGGCACCGTCGTCTACGTCGACGGGGGCTTCAGCGCCGTCGGCGTCTGATCACCACCGCGGCTACTGTGACGCCGTGGAGGAGCGCGGGTGCCGATCGCGCCTGAGGCCGTGGCTGGAGGGTCGGGCGGCGGTCACCGCGGTCGGGCTGCTGTCTGCGGCCGCGGCGATGACCGCGTGGGGAACCATCTCGCACGACATCGGGCCGCTCGAGACGCGGCTGTCGCTCGTACCCTCGCTGTCCGGCGGGATCACGGTCGGTGTGCCGCCGCTGGGGCGGCTGGAGCTGCCGACACACGCGGGGCCGCTGCAGGTCAGTGCGACCGTCACCGGCATCGACCCGGCGCGGGCACGCGCGCTGCTGGGGGCCAGCAACCCCGGCCGCACCGTGACGGCACAAGTCACCGCGGACTCCCAGGACGCGCTGGCCGCCGCCGCGGCGCGCTCGCTGCTGGTGGCCCTGGCCGCGGCGGCCCTCACCTGTGCGGTGGTGTTCCGTCGCCGCCGAGCCGTCCTCGGCGGCACGGCGATGGCCGCGCTCGCACTCGCTGCGTCGGCGACCGTCGCCGCCACGACGCTGCGCACGGAGGCGCTGAACGAGCCGACCTTCGACGGTCTGCTCATCCAGGCGCCTGCGCTGATCGGCCGGGTGCAGGACTTCGACGCCTACAGCGAGCGCCTCGCGCAGTTGACGGCCAACGTCGCCGGGGTCTACGGCAGTCTGGCGACCCTGCCGGCCGCGCCGCCCGCGGACAGCACCCGGGTGCTGTGGGTGTCCGACATCCACAACAATCCACAGAGCTTCACGGTCATGAGCCAGCTTCTCGAGCAGTTCGACGTCTCGGCGATCGTCGACACCGGCGACATCGTCGACGTGGGCAGCGAGGTCGAGAACCGCCTGCTGAGTCGCATCGGCACCTTCGGTGTGCCCTACCTCTACGCCCGGGGCAACCACGACTCGCGCATCGTCACGCAGGCCTTCATCGAGAAGCAGCCGAACGCCCGCGCGCTCGAGGCCGGTGAGGTGGTCGAGGTGGCGGGGATCCGTTTCGCCGGCATCGGCGACCCGCTGTTCCGGCCGAACAAGGCACAGAAGGGTGACGCGGAGGCCAACGAGGCAAAGCTGCTCGCTGCGGGGGAGCGGCTGCTGGCGGCGATCGATGACGACCCGGCTCCGGTCGACGTCGTCCTGGTGCACAACCCGAAGGTGGCCGAGCCGCTCTTCGGCAGGGTGCCGCTGATCCTGGACGGCCACACGCACGAGCGGCGGCACCGCACGGGAGCCGGAACCCTCGAGCTGACCCAGGGATCCTCCGGTGGGGCCGGGCTGCGCACGCTCGACGAGGGCGAGGCGCTGCCGCTGCAGATGTCGGTCCTGCACTTCGACGAGGTGGGCGCGTTGCTGGCCGTCGACGACATCACCGTCGGCGGCCTCGGCCAGCGCTCGGTGACCGTCGAGCGCCGGGCGCCGTCGTCCTACGGTGACCTGTCGAAGAGCGCCGAGCCGCCGGTGTAGGACCGGGGACGCGGCCGCCCGACCCGCACGTCCGGTCCGGCCCTCCGGCGCTGCCTGACGGCTAACCTTCGCCCGTGGACGAGGCCAGGCTCCAGAGCTGTGCGGATCCCGGCAGCGCCGGCTTCGCGCAGAACGCCGACACCCTGCGACGGCTCGCCGACGACCTGCGCAGCCGGGTCGAGCAGGCGCGGCTCGGCGGTCCGCCCAGGAGCCGGGAGCGGCACACCGCGAGGGGCAAGCTGCTCCCGCGCGAGCGGGTCGACACGCTGCTCGACCCGGGCAGCCCCTTCCTGGAGCTGTCGGCGCTGGCGGCCGACGGGATGTACGACGACGAGGCGCCGGGCGCCGGGCTGATCACCGGGATCGGGCGGGTCTCCGGCCGCGAGTGCGTGGTCGTGGCCAACGACGCGACCGTCAAGGGCGGCACCTACTACCCGATGACGGTGAAGAAGCACCTGCGGGCGCAGGAGGTGGCTCTGCACAACCGGCTGCCCTGCGTCTATCTCGTCGACTCCGGCGGTGCCTTTCTCCCCCGTCAGGACGAGGTGTTCCCCGACCGCGAGCACTTCGGCCGGATCTTCTTCAACCAGGCGACGATGAGCGCCCAGGGCATCGCGCAGATCGCCGCCGTGCTCGGCAGCTGCACCGCCGGCGGCGCGTACGTCCCGGCGATGGCCGACGAGGCCGTCATCGTGCGGGACCAGGGGACCATCTTCCTCGGTGGACCCCCGCTGGTGAAGGCCGCGACCGGTGAGGTCGTCACTGTCGAGGACCTCGGTGGCGGCCTGCTGCACAGCCGGACCTCCGGGGTGACCGACCACCTGGCCGACGACGACCGGCACGCGCTGCGCATCGTCCGCCGGATCGTCTCCACTCTCGGGCCGCGCGCCGCGAAGCCTTGGGAGACCCGCGATCCGGAGGAGCCGGCCGTCGATCCCGCCGAACTCTACGGCGTCGTCCCCGCGGACCCGAGGACGCCGTACGACGTGCGCGAGGTCGTCGCGCGGCTGGTGGACGGCAGCCGTTTCGCGGAGTTCAAGGCAGAGTACGGCGCCACCCTCGTCACCGGATTCGCGCACGTGCATGGGCACCCGGTCGGCATCGTCGCCAACAACGGCGTGCTGTTCGGCGAGAGCGCCCTCAAGGGCGCGCACTTCGTCGAGCTGTGCGACAAGCGCTCGATCCCCCTGCTGTTCCTGCAGAACATCACCGGCTTCATGGTCGGGCGCGAGTACGAGGCGGGCGGCATCGCCAAGCACGGCGCGAAGATGGTCACCGCCGTCGCCTGCGCCCGGGTCCCGAAGCTGACCGTCGTCATCGGCGGGTCCTTCGGCGCCGGCAACTACTCGATGTGCGGCCGGGCCTACTCGCCGCGCTTCCTGTGGATGTGGCCCAACGCGCGGATCTCGGTGATGGGCGGGGACCAGGCCGCCTCCGTGCTTGCCACCGTCCGCCGTGACCAGCTCGGCGACGGCTGGAGCGCAGCGGAGGAAGAGGCGTTCAAGGCGCCGATCCGCGAGCAGTACGAGGAGCAGGGGAACCCCTACTACTCGACCGCGCGGCTCTGGGACGATGGTGTGATCGACCCGCTCGACACGCGCACCGCGGTCGGTCTGGCCCTGTCCACCTGCGCGAACGCGCCGCTGGCTCCGGTCTCCTACGGCGTCTTCCGGATGTGACCCACATGTTCGACACCGTTCTGGTCGCCAACCGCGGCGAGATCGCCGTCCGCATCACCCGGACGCTGCGCCGCCTCGGCATCCGGGCCGTCGCCGTCTACTCCGACGCGGACGCCGGGGCGCGGCACGTGCGGGAGGCCGACGTCGCCGTGCGGCTGGGTCCGGCGCCGGCCCGGGAGTCCTACCTGAGTGTGGAACGGCTGCTGGAGGCGGCCGCCCGGACCGGGGCGCAGGCGGTGCACCCCGGCTACGGCTTCCTCGCCGAGAACTCCGCCTTCGCGCGCGCCTGCGCCGACGCCGGACTGGCCTTCGTCGGCCCGCCGGCGGGAGCCGTCGAGGTCATGGGCGACAAGATCCGCGCGAAGCAGACGGTGCGCGCGGCCGGTGTGCCGGTCGTCCCCGGCCGCACCGATCCGGGGATGACCGACGCCGACCTGCACGCGGCAGCGGACGAGGTCGGCTACCCCGTCCTGGTGAAGCCGTCCGCCGGCGGCGGTGGCAAGGGGATGCGTCTGGTACGCGAGAAGGCCGAGCTGCCAGCGGCTCTGGTCAGTGCCCGCCGCGAGGCCGCGTCCAGCTTCGGGGACGACACGCTGTTCCTCGAACGCTTCGTCCGGCTGCCCCGGCACCTCGAGGTGCAGGTGCTGGCCGACACGCACGGCTCGGTCGTGCACCTCGGCGAGCGCGAGTGCAGCCTGCAGCGCCGGCACCAGAAGATCATCGAGGAGGCTCCGTCGGTGCTGCTCGACCAGGCCGGCCGGACGCGGATCGGCGCGGCGGCCGTCGACACCGCCCGGTCGATCGGCTACACGGGCGCCGGAACGGTCGAGTTCATCGTCTCGGCCGACGCGCCCGACGAGTTCTTCTTCATGGAGATGAACACCCGGCTGCAGGTCGAGCATCCGGTCACCGAACTCGTCACCGGCCTCGACCTGGTCGAGCAGCAGCTGCGGGTCGCCGCCGGCGAGCGGCTGGCCTTCACCCAGGACGACGTCCGGCTCACGGGGCACGCAGTGGAGGCGCGCATCTATGCCGAGGATCCCGCTGGCGGCTTCCTGCCGACCGGCGGCCCGGCGCTGCTCGTCCGTGAGCCGGCAGAGCAGGGCGTGCGGGTCGACAGCTCGCTGCTCGAGGGCGCCGAGGTCGGTACGACCTACGACCCGATGCTCAGCAAGGTGATCGCGTGGGGACCGGACCGGGCCACCGCACTGGCCCGGCTGGACCGCGCCCTGGCCGCCAACGTCGTGCTCGGCGTCGGCACCAACACCGATTTCCTGCGGGCGCTGCTCGGGCACCCCGAGGTCCGGGCCGGCCGGCTGGACACCGGCCTGGTCGAGCGGGAGCTCGCCGGGCTGGTCGGCGCAGCGGTCCCGCCGGCGGCATACGCCGCGTTCGCACTCTGCCGCCTGCAGCAGCGGCCGGGTGGGGACCCGTGGGAGGCCGTCGGCGGCTGGCGGCTGTCCGGCACCGCGCCCAGCAGCTGGACCGTCGCCGGGCCGGACGGCTTGCCGCTGCGCATCACCGCCACAGGGACGACCGACGCCGCGACCGTCCGGGTCGGTGCCGGCGAGCCGCTGCAGGCTGCCGGCACAGCACTGCCGGACGGCCTGCTGCTGACGGTGGACGGCCGGACCGGACGCGTCCTGCTGACCGTCCATGGAGCGACGACCTGGCTGCACCTGGACGGCGCGACGTACGCCCTGCACGAGGTGCCGCCGGAACGGGTGGGCGCGGGTGCGGGGACGCACGACGGGGAGGTCCGCAGCCCGATGCCGGGAGCCGTCATCGCGGTCGGGGCCGAGGTCGGCGACACCGTCGGGAAGGGGGACGTGCTGCTGGTCGTCGAGGCGATGAAGATGGAGCACGCGCTGGGTGCTCCCTTCGACGGGGTGCTGGAGGCGCTGCCGGTCCGCGTAGGTGACCAGGTCGCCGTCGGGCAGTTGCTCGCGACGGTGTCGGCGCCCGGCGGGGCTGGCTGAGCTGCCGCGTCTAGGCTCCCGGTTTGGACAGGAAGAGGTGGGAAGCGTGGCCCTGATGCCCGTCACCGACGCGGTCTTCCTGCTTCCCGAATCGCGCGAGCAGCCGATGCACGTCGGTGGCCTGCAGCTGTTCGACCTGCCGGCGGGTGCCGGCAAGGACTACCTCGGTGAGCTCTACCGCGACTGCATCCAGGTGCAGGACGTCGCGCCGCTGTTCACCAGACGGCCACACCGCTCCCCGCTGACCCTTGGCCAGTGGGTATGGCGTGAGGACGAGGCGATCGACCTCGAGCACCACGTCCGGCACTCCGCGCTGCCCGAGCCGGGCCGGGTACGCGAGCTGCTGGCCCTGACCTCCCGGCTGCACGGCACGTTGCTCGACCGCAGGCGTCCGCTGTGGGAGGCGCACCTCGTCGAGGGCCTGGAGGGCGACCGCTTCGCGGTCTACACCAAGCTCCACCACGCGTTGATGGACGGCGTCTCGGCCCTGCGGCTGCTGCAGCGGACGCTGTCGCCCGACCCCGACGCGCGCGACGTCCCCGTCCCGTGGGCGCGCCGCGCCCCGACCGGCCCCCCGCGCGAGGAGAAGCCCTCCTCGCGGCTCGCGCTGCCGAGGGCGGCGCTGCAGTTGATCGGCGACGTCGTCGGGCTGGTCCCGACGCTGACGTCGCTGGCCAACGACGCGCTGAGGCATCAGGCCGCCGCGCTGCCGCTGCAGGCGCCCCGCACGATGCTCAACGTCGGCATCAGCGGCAGCCGGCGGTTCGCGGCGCAGTCCTGGCCGATCGAGCGCCTCCGCAGGATCGCCACGGCCGGCGACGCCACGCTCAACGACGTCGTCCTGGCCATGTGCTCGGGTGCGCTGCGGGCCTACCTGCTCGAGCTGGACGCCCTGCCGGCGAGTCCGCTGGTCGCGATGACGCCGGTGTCGTTGCGGACCGAGGACAGCCCGGAGACGAGCAACGCGGTGGGCACCATCCTGTGCAACCTGGGCACCGACCTCGCGCACCCCGGCGCCCGGCTGGTCGCCGTACGCGCCTCGATGCAGCAGGGCAAGGCGACGCTGGCGCGGCTGAACCCGACGCAGGTCACCGCCCTCTCCGGGCTGGTGATGGCGCCGCTGCTGCTCAACTCGGTACTGGCGCTGCACAAGGTGGCCCCGCCGCCGTTCAACCTGATCATCTCCAACGTGCCGGGTCCGCGTGAGCCGTTGTACTGGAACGGCGCGCGGCTGCAGGGGCTCTACCCGCTGTCCATCCCCCTCGACGGGCAGGCCCTGAACATCACGCTGACCAGCTACGCCGGTCAGGTGCACGTCGGCCTGACCGGCTGCCGGCGGACGGTTCCGCACCTGCAGCGGCTGCTCGGCTACCTCGAGGAGGCGCTGCAGGGCCTGGACGAGGTCGTCCGCTAGCCCGAAGTTACGAGTTGGGCGGCGGCGTTCGGCGGCTGTTTCCTTTGCTGGCAAGG
>JBBDWV010000004.1 GCA_040902655.1 Mycobacteriales bacterium | reverse complement strand
CAGGTCAAGAATCCGGAAATCTTGACCTGTGGTGCACACAGCGCTGCGCGGCACATGTCGGTGCGCACGGCGTCTCGGAGTCCCGCCCAGCCCGGCCCAGCCCGGCCCAGCCCGACCCAGCCCGACCCAGCCGAGCCCGGCCCAGCGCCGCTCAGCCCGTCCCTGCCCCCGGCCCGGCCCGGCCCGGCCAATCACCGTGCCAGGGTCAGCCGCTCAGCAGCGGGACGAGCAGCTCCTGGTCGGTGAGGGCACCGTGCTGACCGCGCAGGGACGACAGCATCGGCTCGTGCTGCGTCCGCACCACCGCCACCCCGCTGGTGGCGATCGCCACGACGTCACCGATCCGACGCAGCGCCGGGGGGTCGACGACCGGGCCGAACAGCCCGGCCGCCACGGCATCGGCCCGGCTGCCGATCCACATCCGGTCGCCGAGCTCGGCCCGCCAGCGGGCGAGCAGGTCGGCGGCGGCACCGGGTACGGCGTGCACGTGCCTCGCCCGGGGCTCGCCGGCCAGGGCCGACATGCCGTCACGGAGCACGGGCGAGGCGTCGACGTCGACCCTCGCCCCGGGCTCCACGTCGACCATCCCGTGGTCGGCCGTGACGTGCAGCGCCGTACCGGCCGGGAGCCGCGTGGCCAGCTCCTCGGCGAAGCGGTCGACCAGCCGGAGCTGGCTGCGCCAGGCCTCGCTGTCGACGCCACGCACATGTCCGACGAGGTCGAGATCGGCGGTGTAGCAGTAGACCAGGCTGCGTGACCCGGTCCGGCTCGCGGTCACCGCCGTCGCCACGGCATCGCCCGGCGTCACCGCGCCGCGGTAGCTGCCGCCCCGCAGGACGGCACGCGTCAGGCCGCTGCCCGCGAAGTGCGCCGGTGCGGCGACCGTCACCGCGACCCCCGCCAGGGCCGCCCGCTCGAAGACGGTCGGCCGTGGCTGCACCTGCTCCGGCACCAGGTGCTCGCGCAGGTCTCCCCCGCCGGCAGCGGGCGACCAGGCCAACCAGCCGACGGTCTGCGCCACCTCCTGCACCCAGGAGGTGTAGCCGGTCAGCCCGTGCTGCCCTGGCGGCAGGCCGGTGCCCAGGGACGCCAGACTCGCCACCGTCGTCGCGGGGAAACCTGCGGTCAGGTCGCGGGAAGGCAGGCTGGACAGGAACGGCGCCTCGTCGGCGTGCCGGCGCAGCAGCTCGGCGCCGAGCCCGTCGACCAGCAGCACCACCGCCCGTGCCGTGGGCGGCAGGTCCAGGACGTCCGCCTCGCCCCGGAGACCCAGCGAGGCGAGCACCGCCGGCAAAAGATCGGCCAGGCTCGCCCGTCCGTACGCGGGAACGGCCGGCGGCGGACCGCAGGCACCGCCGGTCTCAGCCACGGGAGGCCCGCTCGAGCGAGACCGCCCTGCGCAACGCGCGCCGGCCACGCCGCGGGTCGCGGGCCTCGCCGTAGGCCGCGGCCAGCCGCCACCAGCAGCGCCAGTCGTCCGGCGCGGTCTCGACCTCGGCCTTGCGGGCCTCGAAGATGCGGTCGGCGTCGTCCTTCTCCAGCCGCCCGCTGGCCAGCCGGGTCACGTCCGGAGGGTCGTACGGCAGCCCGCCCTCGGCCTCGAGGACCCTGGCCAGCCGGGCGCTGGCGGCGCCCAGCCACACCTCACCGAGGACCAGCACCACCCCCACGACGACGAGCAGCAGCACACCGAGCCCGACGCCCATCTGGACCAGCTCTCCGGTGGCCAGCAAGGAGACGCCGGTGGCCGCCATCGCCGAGCTGACCATGGCCATCACGAGCACGGTGAAGGCGGCGCCGATACGGCCGATCAAAGCTGCAGCAGCTCCTCGAGGCCCACGGTGAGCCCGGGCCGGGCGGCGACCGACCGCACGCCGAGCAGCACCCCCGGCATGAAGGAGGCCCGGTCGTAGCTGTCGTGCCGGATGGTCAGGCTCTCCCCGGCCCCGCCGAGCAGGACCTCCTGGTGCGCGACCAGCCCGGCGAGGCGCACCGCATGGACGCGGACACCGGACACGTCCGCGCCGCGGGCGCCCTCGAGGGCGGTGGAGGTCGCGTCGGGCATCGGCTCCATGCCCTCCCGCGCCGCGGCCACCAGCTCGGCGGTGCGCCGCGCGGTGCCGGAGGGCGCGTCCGCCTTGCGCGGGTGGTGCAGCTCGACGATCTCGACCGACTCGAAGAACCGCGCGGCCTGCGCGGCGAACTGCATCATCAGCACAGCCGCGATGCCGAAGTTCGGCGCGACGAGGATGCCGACCCGGGTGCCTTCCAGCAGCCGGCGCACCTCCACGAGGCGCTGGTCGTCGAAGCCGGTGGTCCCCACCACGGCGTGTACGCCGGCGTCGACACAGGCCCGTAGGTTGCCCAGCACGGCGTCGGGGTGCGTGAAGTCGACCGCGACGTCCGCGCCGGACAGATCCAGGTCGTCGCCGAGATCCAGCGCGGCCGCCAGCTCCAGGTCCTCCGCGGCGGACACCGCACGCACCACCTCCGACCCCATCCGCCCACGGGCGCCCAGCACGGCGACACGCGTCATGCGATCGCTCCTTCGAGGTCGGCGCCGTCGACGGGGCCGACGACCCCGAGCGACAGCGGACGGGTGAGGACGTCACGCGCGACCGCGCGCACGTCGTCGGGGGTCACGGCGGCGATCCGATCGAGCACCTCGTCAGGCGTCAGGACCTCGCGGTGTACCAGCTCGGCCTTGCCGATCCGGGTCATCCGCGAGCCGGTGTCCTCCAGCCCGAGCACCAGCGAGCCGCGGAGGTTCCCCTTGCTGCGGCGTACCTCCTCGTCCCGCAGTCCGTGCGCGGCCACGTCGGCCAGCTCGGCGCGCACCAGGTCCAGGACCTCGCCGACCTTGCCGGCCGCGCAGCCGGCGTAGACGCCGAACTGGCCGGTGTCGGCGGCCCCGGCGGCGTAGGAGTAGACGGAGTAGGCCAGCCCGCGCTCCTCGCGCACGCTCTGGAACAGCCGGCTTGACATGCCGCCACCGAGCCCGCCGGACAGCACCGACAGGGCGAACCGGCGCGGATCGTCGCGCCGCAGCCCGGTCGTCCCGAGCATGAGGTTGGTCTGCTCGCTGGACCGCTGCGCGTGCACGACGCGGCTGTACGACGCCGGCACCCGGTCGCTCGGCCGCAGGCCGGCCGGCGCGGTGTCGCCGCGCAGCCGGTCGCCGAAGGCCCCGTGCACCAGCTGGAGGAGCCGGGCGTGGTCCAGCCCCCCGGCGGCGGCCACCACCATCTGCGGCAGGGCGTACCGCCGTCGATAGAAGCCGGCGATGGCCGGGCGGGACAGCGACTCGATCGACTCGACCGTGCCGATCACCGGGCGGCCGAGCGGCGAGTCGCCGAACAGCGCGGAGCAGAACAGGTCGTGCACGAGGTCGCCGGGGTCGTCCTCGTGCATGGCGATCTCCTCGAGGATCACCCCCCGCTCCACCTCGACGTCCTCGGCGGTCACCGACGAGGACAGCACCATGTCGCTGACGACGTCGACCGCGAGCGGCAGGTCCTCGTCGAGCACCCGGGCGTAGTAGCAGGTGAACTCCCTGTCGGTGAAGGCGTTCATCTCACCGCCGACGGCGTCCATGACCGAGGAGATCTCGAGGGCATCACGCCGCTCGGTCCCCTTGAACAGCAGGTGCTCGAGGAAGTGGGAGGCGCCGTGCAGCGACGGTCGCTCGTCACGGCTGCCGACGCCCACCCAGACGCCGAAGGCGACCGAGCGGCCGCCGGGCACGGCCTCCGAGACGACCCGAAGCCCCCCCGGCAGCACCGAGCGACACACCGTCTCCGGTGCACCGCCCGGCCGCGCCGGGAGGGCTCTCGTGCGCGCGGGCAAGGGGTCCTACTCGGCCGGAGGAGCCTCGGCCGGCGTGTCGCTGGACACCGGAACGAGGCTGATCTTGCCACGCTGGTCGATCTCCTGGATCTCGACCTGCAGCTTGTCACCGACGTTGACGACGTCCTCGACCTTGCCGATGCGCTTGCCGTTGCCCAGCTTGCTGATGTGCACCAGGCCGTCCTTGCCCGGCAGCAGGCTGACGAAGGCGCCGAACGCGGCGGTCTTGACGACGGTGCCGAGGAAGCGCTCCCCGACCTTCGGCATCGTCGGGTTGGCGATCATGTTGACGGTCGCCAGGGCGGCCTCGGCGGACGGGCCGTCGGTGGCACCGATGTAGATGGTGCCGTCGTCCTCGACGGTGATGTCGGCGCCCGTGTCGGCCTGGATCTGGTTGATCATCTTGCCCTTCGGGCCGATGACCTCGCCGATCTTGTCGACCGGGATCTTGACGGTGAGGACGCGCGGGGCGGTCGGCGCCATCTCGTCCGGCTCGTCGATCGCCTCGTTCATCACCTCGAGGATCGCCAGGCGGGCGGTGCGCGCCTGCTGCAGCGCAGCAGCGAGCACGTTGCTCGGGATGCCGTCCAGCTTGGTGTCCAGCTGCAGTGCCGTGACGTACTGCGGAGTGCCGGCGACCTTGAAGTCCATGTCGCCGAACGCGTCCTCGGCGCCGAGGATGTCGGTCAGCGTGGCGTACTCGCCGCCCTCGAAGGCCAGACCCATCGCGATGCCGGCGACCGGCGCCTTGAGCGGCACACCGGCGTTGAGCAGCGACATCGTGCTGGCGCAGACCGAGCCCATCGACGTCGAGCCGTTGGAGCTCAGTGCCTCGCTCACCTGGCGAATGGCGTACGGGAAGTCGGCCTTGCTCGGCAGCACCGGCAGCAGGGCCCGCTCGGCGAGCGCGCCGTGGCCGATCTCGCGCCGCTTCGGGGAGCCCACCCGGCCGGTCTCGCCGGTGCTGTAGGGCGGGAAGTTGTAGTGGTGCATGTAGCGCTTGCGGTTCTCGGGGTTGAGCGTGTCCATCAGCTGCTCCATCCGGAGCATGTTCAGCGTGGTGACGCCCAGGATCTGGGTCTCGCCGCGCTCGAACAGCGCCGAGCCGTGCACCCGGGGCAGCACCTCGACCTCGGCCGAGAGCTGGCGGATGTCCTCGAGCCCGCGACCGTCGATGCGAGCGCCGTCCTTGACGATGCGGCGCCGGACGACGGTCTTGGTCAGCGCGCGGAACGCCGCGCCGACCTCGCCCTCGCGACCCTCGAACCGCTCGGCCAGAGCCGCCCTGACCTTGCCCTTGACCGCCTCGGTCGCCTCCTCGCGCTCGGCCTTGCCGGCGATCTGCATCGCGGCGGTGAGGTCGGCCTCCCCGGCCTCGGTCACGGCCTGCAGCACGTCGTCCTCGTAGTCGACGAAGACGGGGAAGTCCAGCGGAGCCTTGGGGGCCTTGGCGGCCAGCTCCTTCTGCGCCCGGCAGATGGCGGCGATCGGGGCCTTGGCGGCCTCCAGCCCCTGGGCGACAACCTCCTCGGTCGGCGCAGTCCCGCCACCGTTCACGATCTCGAAGACGTCGGCCGTGGCCTCGGCCTCGACCATCATGATCGCCACGTCACCGTCGTCGAGCAGGCTGCCGGCGACCACCATGTCGAAGGTCGCCTCGGCCAGCTCGCTGTGGCTGGGGAAGGCCACCCATTCGCCTCGGACGCAGGCGACCCGGGTCGCGCCGATCGGCCCGCTGAACGGCAGGCCGCTCAGGAGTACGGAGGCCGCCGCGCCGTTGATGGCGAGCACGTCGTAGAGGTGGTCGGGGTCCAGGGCCAGGATCGTCGAGACGATCTGCACCTCGTTGCGCAGGCCCTTCTTGAACGACGGGCGCAGCGGCCGGTCGGTGAGCCGGCAGGTGAGGATCGCGTCCTCGGACGGCCGGCCCTCGCGGCGGAAGAACGAGCCCGGGATCTTGCCCGCGGCGTACATCCGCTCCTCGACGTCGACGGTCAGCGGGAAGAAGTCGAGGTGCTCCTTGGGACGCTTGCTGGCAGTGCACGCGCTCAGCAGCATCGTGTCACCGAGGTAGACACTCACTGCTCCCGCGGCCTGCTGCGCAAGGCGGCCGGTCTCGAGTCGGATGGTGCGGGAGGCGCCACCCGGGTTGTGGATGACGGCGTCGACGAACTCGCTGCCGTAGATGTTGCTCTCGCTGTTCGAATCGGCCATACAGGCCACTCCTCTTCACTGCGCGCCGTCGCCCTGTCGCGGGGACGCGGTGCTCAGTGGAGGCGGTCGGCTGCGCTGTCTTCTGCAAGACGCTCCGACGGCCACTCCCGAGGACCGTGTCCGCGTGCGGAGCTCCGGCTCGTGGGACGTCGCAGGACGGGTTGCCCTGCAACTTCGGGCACATGACGAAGGGGAGCGCCTCGGGAGGCACTCCCCTGTTGATCGTCTAGCGGCGCAGGCCCAATCGCTCGATGAGCGAGCGGTAGCGCGCGATGTCTGTCTTCTCCAGGTACTTCAGCAGCCGACGACGGCGGCCGACGAGCGCGAGCAGACCGCGACGGGTGTGGTGGTCGTGCTTGTGCTCCTTGAGGTGCTCGGTCAGGCCGATGATGCGCTTGGTGAGCATCGCCACCTGCACCTCCGGCGAACCGGTGTCGCCCTCGACCGTGGCGTACTCCGCCATGATCGTCTTCTTCTGGTCGGTGCTCAGGGCCACGACATTCCTCCGGTACGCAGGTGTGCGCCCGGGGTCTTCGGCACCCGGGCAGTCAGACACACCGCCGGGTTCCGCCGGCGTGGGCACCAGCCTAGCAGCGCAGCGTCCCAGGAGGATCGGGCCGCGGCGCGGGCGACCGGTCAGCCGGTGGCGAGCGGCGATTCGGCCCCGGCGAACAGGTAGTCCAGATAGCGCAGCAGCTCCGACGGGTCGAACGGCTTACCGAGGAAGTAGTCGACCCCACCGGACCAGGCCTGCCAGGCCTGCTGATCGTCGGCCGCGGCGGTGAGCATGACCACCGGCAGCGCGGACCCGCCGTCGCCGGCCCGGATGCGCTGCAGGACGGCGTGACCGTCCATCCCCGGCATCATGACGTCGAGGACCACGCAGTCGGGCCGCCCGGCCTCGATCCGGCGGAGCGCCGCGAAACCGTCCTCGGCGAGCTCCACGTCATAGCCCTCGACCTCCAGCACGTCGCGGACGAGGTGGCGAACGGAGGCGTCATCGTCGACGACGAGAATCTTGGTCACGTGGATTCCTTCCTGGGTGTCCCCTCTTGCGTCGGCCGCCGGCAGCAGGCACATACTCACCCATACGGGTGACGGGCGAGCACGGTGCGGGTCCGCTCGACGTCCTCGGCCATCTGGGTCAACAGCGGCTCCACGCTGTCGAAGCGCAGCGTGTCCCGCAATCGGGCGGCGAAGGACAGCCCGACGTGCTCGCCGTAGAGGTCCAGGCCCGGCTCGGCGTCCAGGACGTAGGCCTCGACCCGCCGCTCCCGACCGGCGAAGGTCGGGTTGGTGCCGATGCTGACCGCCGCCGGGAGCGGGGCCGCCGAGGCGCGCAGGAGCCGCCCGGCGTAGATGCCGTCGGCCGGCACCGCGCTCCACGGCAGCGGCTCGAGGTTGGCGGTGGGATAGCCGAGGTCGCGGCCCCGCCGGTCCCCGCGGACGATCACGCCGTCGATCCGATGGTCACGGCCGAGCGCCGCCGCTGCCCCCTCCACGTCGCCGGCGTCGACACACGAGCGGACGTAGGTGGAGGACCAGGTCGTGTCCTGGTCACCCTGCAGCGGCACCCCCTCGACGGTGAAGCCGAACCGCCGGCCCGCTGTGGTCAGCGAGACGACGTTCCCTTCGGCCTTTCGCCCGTACCGGAAGTTCTCGCCGACGAGAACGACGCGGGCGTGCAGGCGCTCGACGAGCACGGCGTGCACGAACTCGTCCGGCGCCAGGCGGCTGAAGTCGAGCGTGAACGGCAGCACGCACATGACGTCGACGCCGAGCGCCTCGAACAGCTCGGCCTTGACGCGGGTGCCGGTGAGCATCGGCGGATGACTGCCCGGCCGTACGACCTCGCTCGGGTGCGGGTCGAAGGTGAGGACCACCGACGGGACCCCCAGCGCGCGGGCCCGCCGGACCGCCGCCCCGATGATC
Source organism: Mycobacteriales bacterium (assembly GCA_040902655.1). NCBI lineage: Bacteria > Bacillati > Actinomycetota > Actinomycetes > Mycobacteriales > Mycobacteriales bacterium. The sequence continues at coordinate 41,168 of JBBDWV010000004.1, read as the reverse complement.
TGCTGGTGCCCCCGGTGCACGCCGTCGAACACGCCGATCGTCACCACGCACCTGCCCCAGCCGGACGGCGCGCTCTCCACCCCACGCCAGCGCTGCACGCCGGTCAGCCTGCCACGGACGGCTGGTCGAGGGCCGCCGCCCACCGGGGGAGGCCCAGGTCAGGAGCCGGCCGGGGCGAACACCACCGTCGGCCGAGCTGCCTCGTCGCGGTCCTCCAACAACGCGATGCAGCGGCCGTCCGGCGCGAAGGCGCCGAGCGTGCCGGGGTGTCCGCTGGGGTTCAGCTTCCGGCCGTGGGACAGCGCGACCGCCTCGTCGGCCGTCAGCTCACGGCGGGGGAACGCCGCGCCCACGGCGTCGTCCAGCGGCACGACCTCGAGGTCGTCGGCGGCCTGCTCGAGGGTGCGGGCGACGTCCAGCCCGAACGGCCCGACCCGGGTGCGGCGCAGGGCGGTGAGGTGGGCGCCCACGCCCAGCGCGGCACCCAGGTCCCGGGCGAGCGCGCGCACGTACGTACCTGACGTGCACTCGACGACGACGTCGAGTTCGTCCCCGCGACGGGCCGACAGGGCGAAGCGGGAAACGGTCACGGCGCGTGGCGCAAGCTCGACGGCCTCCCCCGCCCTGACCCGGGCGTAGGACCGCACACCCTCGACCTTCACCGCCGACACCGAGGAGGGGATTTGCCGGAGGTCACCGGTGAGTGCCCCCATCGCGCTGGCCAGCGCGGTGTCGGTCACCGCGGAGGCGTCCCGCACCTGCACCACCTCACCCTCCGCATCGTCTGTCACCGTGCTGACCCCGAGCCGGACCGTCGCGTCGTACGCCTTGTCGGTGAGCGCGAGGTGGCCGAGCAGCCGGGTTGCGCGCCCGATGCCGAGCACCAGGACGCCGGTGGCCATCGGGTCCAAGGTGCCGGCGTGTCCCACCTTGCGGGTCTGGGCGAGCCGGCGGACCCGGCCGACGACGTCGTGGGACGTCCAGCCGGCGGGCTTGTCGACGACCAGCAGCCCGTCGGGAGCGCTCACGCAGCCAGGTGCGGGGCGGCGGCCAGGGCGACGCGCAGCCGGGCCAGCACCGCCAGCGGTGCCTCGCGGGTGCTGAACCCGGCCGCGAAGCGGTGCCCACCGCCGCCCAGCGAGGTGCAGACGGCCCCCACGTCGACCGCGCCCTTGCTGCGGGTGGAGATTTTCCACCCGCCGTCGACCGGGTCACCCTTCAGCACGACCGCGACCTCGGCCTCCTCCGCCGTGCGCAGCACGTCGATGATTCCCTCCACGTCGGCCAGCCCGAGGCCCGAGCCGGCCAGCTCGGCCGCGTCGACGGCCGTCCACACCAGCCCGAGCCCGTCGACCGCATCCGGCTCCAGCTCGGCCCGGCTGCAGGCCGCTCCGAGCAGGCGGACGTAGTCGAAGGAGGCGGTGTCGTAGATGGCGCGGCTGATGAGGTCGTGTCGGATCCCGGTGGCGAGCAGCCGCGCCGCCAGCTCGTGCACGGCCGGCGTGGTGGCGGAGTACTTGAACGATCCGGTGTCGGTGACCAGCCCGGTGTAGAGCGGCGCGGCGATCTCCGGTGTCAGGGCCACACCGAGCCGGTCGACCAGCTCGGCCACCAGGACCGCGGTCGCCGCCGCACCCGGGTCCACCAGGTGCAGCCCGCCGTACCGCGTGTTGCTGGCGTGATGGTCCATGACGATGACGCAGGTTGCGCCGGCGACCCGGTCCTGCAACGAGCCCAGCCGGTCGGCGCTGCCGGTGTCGAAGGTGAGGAAGAGCCCGGGCGCGACGGGGAAGTCCGCCGGCGGCACGAGCAGGTCGACCGCCGGCAGGAAGGAGTAGGACATCGGCACCTCGAACGGCTCACCGCCCCAGGACGCGACCACCCGCTTGCCGAGCGACCGCAACGCCGCGCCGAGTCCGAGCATCGACCCGAGCGCGTCGCCATCGGGACCGACGTGGCAGGCCAGCGCCACCTCGTCTGCGTTCCGCAGGAGCGTGACGACCGAGTTCCAGTCAGCGGCGCTCGGTGGCTTCACTCTTGTCCAGACGTGCGCAGAGCGTCCTCGTCGTCCTCGGCCTCGTCCTGGACACGGGGAACGCGGTACGGGTCGGCCTCGCCTGCGGGGCTGGCGCTCTCCGCGATCGAGTGCACCCGGGCGTCCTCGGCCCTGGCCTGCGCGAGCAGCTCCTCGATCTTGCCCGCCGTCTCGGGGACGACGTCCGCGACGAACTGCAGCGACGGGGTGTAGCGCACCCCGGTCTGCTGGCCGACCGTCTTGCGCAGCACGCCCTTGGCCGACTCGAGCGCCAGGGCGCTGCTGTGCCGCTCCTCGTCGCTGCCGTAGACCGTGTAATAGAGCGTGGCCTCGCGCAGGTCGGGGGTGACCTTCGCGTCGGTGATCGTGACCATGCCGAGGCGCGGGTCCTTGACCTGTGTCTCGAGGGTCATGGACACGACCTCACGGATCCGTACGGCGAGCTTGCGGGCGCGCGCGACGTCGACCATGGGAGTCCTCTCCTACTCGTCGGTGGAGCTGTGCAGCTGCGGGTGGGCCGAGAGCACCTCGACCTCAGGTCGGTCCGCGACGAGTCGCTCGCAGGCACTCAGCACAGCACGCACGTGCTGGGCGTCTGCAGCGACCACCGCCACCCCGATCAGCGCCCGCCGGTGCAGGTCCAGGTGCCCCGCCTCGGCCGCGCTGACCTCGAACTTGCGCTTGAGCTCGGCGACGATCGGCCGCACCACCGACCGCTTCTCCTTGAGGCTGTGCACGTCCCCCAAGAGCACGTCCAGAGCAAGAGAACCCGTGAACACCTCTCCTGCCCTTCCTGCGGGACGCGACGAGGTCGACGACAGCGAGATCGGTGACCGGTGAGGCCTGGGTGGGTGGGAGCCACCGCGGACGAGCCGCAGGGCGGTGGTCTTGCGGAAGGGCCGTAGAAGCGGCGACGGAGGAGCCGCCAGGCCCGGAGCAAGACCACCGCCCGAAGGCGGACTTACGTGCGAGGAATCTCCCGCATCTCCCAGGTCTCGATCACATCACCGGTCTTGATGTCGTTGAACTTCCCGAGGCCGATACCGCACTCGTATCCTTCGCGGACCTCGGTCGCGTCGTCCTTGAAGCGGCGCAGCGACTCCACCGACAGGTCGTCCTTGACGACGACCCCATCGCGGAGCAGCCGGGCCTTGGTGTTGCGGCGGATCAGGCCGTTGCGCACGATCGAGCCGGCGATGTTGCCGATCTTCGGCACCCGGAAGACCTCGCGGACCTCGGCGGTGCCGAGCGAGACCTCCTCGTACTCCGGCTTGAGCATGCCCTTGAGGGCCGCCTCGACGTCCTCGATCGCGGCGTAGATGACCGAGTAGTAGCGGACGTCGACGTTCTCGCGGTCGGCCAGGTCGCGGGCGTTGCCCTCGGCCCGGACGTTGAAGCCGAGGATGACGGCGTCGGAGGCGGACGCCAGCGTGACGTCGTTCTCCGTGATCGCGCCGACGCCGCGGTGGATGATCCGCAGCGACACCTCGTCGCTCACCTCGATCTTGAGCAGCGCGTCCTCGACGGCCTCGACCGAACCGGACACGTCACCCTTGAGGATGAGGTTGAGCTGGGTGTTCTCACCCTCCTTGAGGCGGTCGAACAGCGACTCCAGCGTCGGGCGCCCACGGCTCTGCGCGAGAGCGGCGTTGCGCTCCCGGGCAGCCCGCTGCTCGGCGATCTGGCGGGCGACGCGGTCCTCCCCGACGACGAGGAAGTTGTCACCGGCGCCGGGGACGCTGGTGAAGCCGAGCACCTGGACCGGCTGACCCGGGCTGGCTTCCTGGACGTTCTCGCCCCGCTCGTTGAGCATGGCCCGGACGCGACCGAAGGCGTCACCGGCGACGATCGAGTCACCGACGCGCAGCGTGCCGCGCTGCACCAGCACGGTCGCCACGGCGCCGCGGCCCTTGTCGAGCCGGGCCTCGATGGCGACGCCCTGCGCGTCGACGCTGGCGTCCTCGAGCAGCTCGAGCGCGGCATCGGTCGTCAGCAGGATCGCGTCGAGCAGCTCCTCCAGACCACGGCCGGCCAGCGCGGAGACATCGACGAACATCGTGTCGCCGCCGTACTCCTCGGCCACCAGGCCGTACTCGGTGAGCTGGCCGCGCACCTTGGCGGGGTCGGCCCCCTCCTTGTCGATCTTGTTGACGGCGACCACGATCGGGACCTCGGCGGCCTGCGCGTGGTTGAGCGCCTCGATCGTCTGTGGCTTGACACCGTCGTCGGCCGCCACCACCAGCACGGCGATGTCGGTGACCTTGGCACCACGGGCACGCATGGCCGTGAACGCCTCGTGGCCCGGGGTGTCGATGAAGGTCAGCTCGCGCACCCCGCCCTCGACCGGGTGGTGCACCTGGTAGGCGCCGATGTGCTGGGTGATGCCACCGGCCTCGCCCTTGACGACATCGGTGGAGCGGATGGCGTCGAGGAGCTTGGTCTTGCCGTGGTCGACGTGACCCATGATCGTCACGACCGGCGGACGCGAGACCAGGTCGGCCTCCTCGTCGTAGTCGCCGCCGAAGGTGAGGTCGAAGCGCTCCAGCAGCGCCGCGTCCTCTTCCTCGGGGCTGACGATCGAGACGTTGTAGCCCAGGTGCGTGCCCAGCAGCAGCAGGGTCTCGTCGGTGCACGACTGGGTCGCCGTCACCATCTCGCCCAGCTCGGTGAACGCGACCTGCACCAGCGAGCCCGGGTTGGCATTGATCTTGTCCGCGAAGTCGGCCAGGGAGGCCCCACGGGTCAGCCGGACGGCCTCACCGTTGCCGCGGGCGATGCCGCCGCCCATCGTCGGAGCGGCCAGGTTGTCGAACTCCTGACGCCGCTGCTTCTTGCTCTTGCGCCCGCGGGTCGGCCGGCCACCGGGACCGCGGCCGAACGCACCGGGGGTGGGACCACCACGGCCGGCACCACCGCGGGGACCGCCGGGACGGCCACCGAAACCGCCGCCACCGGGACGGCCGGCGAAGCCGCCACCGCCACCGGGACCACCGGGGCCACCACCGGGACGACCTCCCGGAGCACCGGCGGGACGGGCGCCGGGCATACCCGGGCGCGCACCTGTGCCACCGGAGCGGGGCGGGAACATGCCTGGGCCGGGGCGGGGACCACCGGCGCCGGGACCGGCCGGACCACCCGCCCGGGGCGGGAACATGCCCGGACCGGGGCGCGGACCGGCCGGGGCGGGACGCGCCGCCGCCGGACGGGGCGGCATGCCGGGCACCGAACCACCCGGGCGGGGCATGCCCGCGGGTGAGGGCGCTGCACCGGGTCCGCCCGGGCGCGGCGGCAGGCCGGGCGCGGGCGACGGGGCCGGGCGGGCTGCCGGCGGCCGCGGGGGCATCCCCGGCGTGCCGTCGGACGGGGAGCTGAAGGGGTTGTTGCCCGGACGCGGTCCGGGCGCCGGTCGGCCGCCGGGGGCCGGGGCAGCGGGCGCCGCCGGAGCGGCAGCCGCGGCGGCCGGGCGCACCGGGCCGGGCATCGGCGCTCCGGGACGCGGCGCGCCGGCCGGGGCAGCCGGGGAGGCTGCAGGCCCGGCGGGAGCCGCAGGCTCAGCGGGAGCGGCAGGTGCTGCGGGTTTACGCGCAGCGGCCGCCGGCTTGGCGACCGCCTTGGCAGCGGGAGCCGGTGCAGCGGCCGGGAAGGCCTCGCGCAGCTTGCGCGCGACGGGGGCCTCGACGGTCGAGGAGGCGGACTTGACGAACTCGCCGTTGTCCTTCAACCAGGTCAGTACGCTCTTGCTGTCCATGCCGAGCTCTTTGGCGAGCTCATGGACTCGGGCTTTTCCGGGCACTGTGCTCCTTTGTACGGCCCGGGTCGTTCCCGCGCCTGGTGGTTACTGCATGGGCGTGCTCATCGGGACTGGCTCATCGAGTGCTCATCGAGGAGATCCGCTCTGATCGGTTGGTGGGCTGACTCCTGCTACGTGCTCCCGCACCGGCGACACGTCGAGCGGTCCGGCCAGGCGCAGGGCCCGGGGGAACGCCCGCCGCTTGTCGGCGAGGTCGATGCACCGGGGGTCGAGGTGCACGCAGGCCCCTCGTCCCGGCAGGCGCCCGGCGGGGTCGGGGGTCAACTGGATGCTCCCAGCCTGGCCCTCGACACCGACGACGCGCAGCAGGTCGGACTTCGCCGCCTTCGCCCGGCAGCCCACACAGGTGCGCTGCGGACCCGGGAGGCGAGCCGGATCCGAGTCTACCGCCTGCGGGCTCCGCGCCGGGGCACGACGCCGCGGGGTCACGGAGCGGGGTCGGCGGCGGGTACCTCGACGGCCCCCGGCTCGGCGCTCTCGGCATCGCTGTGGATGTCGATCCGCCAGCCGGTGAGCCGGGCCGCCAGTCGGGCGTTCTGACCCTCCTTGCCGATGGCCAGCGACAGCTGGTAGTCCGGCACGACGACCCGCGCGGAACGCTGCACCGGATCGACGATCTCGACGGAGTTCACCCGCGCCGGCGACAGGGCGCTCGCGACGAAGCGGGCCGGATCGGCCGACCAGTCGACGATGTCGATCTTCTCGCCGTGCAGCTCGAGGGTGACGTTACGGACCCGGCTACCGACCGGGCCGATGCAGGCGCCCTTGGCGTTCAACCCGGCGACCGTCGACCGTACGGCGATCTTGGTGCGGTGGCCGGCCTCCCGGGCCAGCGCGGCGATCTCGACCGACCCGTCGGCGATCTCCGGCACCTCCAGGGCGAACAGCCCCCGCACCAGCTCCGGGTGGGTGCGCGACACCGTCACCTGCGCGCCACGCTGCCCGCGCACGACCGTCACGACCCGGCACTTCAGCCGGCTCCCGTGGGCGTAGACCTCACCGGGGACTTGTTCACCGGGCGGCAGGACGGCCTCGAGGGCGTCCTCGGTGGTGCCCAGCTTGACCATCACGTTGCGGTTCGGTGGCGCACCGGGACGCTGCGGAGCCTGCTGCACGATGCCGGAGACCACGTCACCCTCCCGCCCGGCGTACTCGCCGTAGGACAAGGCACTCTCGGCCTCGCGCAGGCGCTGCAGGATGACCTGCTTGGCGGTGCTGGCGGCGATCCGGCCGAAGCCCTCGGGGGTGTCGTCGTACTCCCGGACGACCGTGCCGTCCTCGGCCAGTTCCTGGGCCAGCACCGCGACCTCGCCGCTCTTGCGGTCCAGCTCGACGCGGGCGTGCGGCTGGGCCCCCTCGGTGTGCCGGTAGGCGGTCAGCAGCGCGGTCTCGATGGCACCGACGACCAGGTCGAAGGAGATCTCCTTCTCCCGCTCCAGCCCGCGCAGGGCGGCCATGTCGATCTTCACGGCGTCTGTTCCTCCTGAGCCTCGTCAGCCCCGTTCCTGCGGGCGAACTCCACCTGGACCTCGCCCCGCACCACCTCGACGTACGGCAGCACGCGCTCGGTGCCGTCGAGATCCAGCCGGACCGCGTGCTCGTCGGCCGACAGCACCCGGCCGGTGACCGACCCACCCTCTCGCAGGGTGGCCGTGACCAGCCGGTGGACGTTGCGGCGCCAGTGCCGCGGCTCGGTCAGCGGCCGGTCGACGCCGGGTGAGGAGACCTCCAGCACGTAGGTCGGGCCGAGCAGCTCCGGCTCGGCCCCGTCCAGCGCGTCGAGCAGGTCGCTGATCGTGCGGCTGACGTCGGCGACCTCGTCGAGGGTCACGCCGTCGTCCTTGTCGATCACGACCCGGACGACGCTGCGCCGGCCGGCAGCGGTGACGGTGAGGTCCTCGAGGTCGTAGCCGACGGTGGCCACCTCGGTGCGGACCAGCTCGCTCAGCCGAGCGGCGGAGGCAGCCATCGGGTCCCTGCCTCTCTGCGGTTGTGGAGTGCCGTGCGCGTGCCGTCGTCAGCCTAGCGGGAAGCGCCCGCCCATCCGGCGGGGTCCGGGGCGCGAACACCCGGCTGATGCGCCCTCTCCTGTCTCCGGCCCCGCGTGTACCGGTCTTGCGGCTGGCGGCGCTGGTCCTGACCTGCCTCACGGTCGTCGGGTGCTCCCCTGCCCCCGCCGCGACGCAGCCCTCTCCTGCCGTGGCCGCGGGTCTGGGCGCGGCCGCCGCCTCCTCACCGGTCGCGGAGCTGCAGGCGGCCCTCACGGCGTTGCTCGTCGAACGCAGCTATGTCATCGCCGCAGCCACCCGCGCCGTGGCCGCGGCCGGCGGGCAGATCGGGGACGCACCGGCGGTCGGGGCACTGGAGGCCCTGGAGTCCGTGTCCGGCCGGCTGGCCCAGGTGCTCGTCGACAGCTACCCGGGGGCAGCCGGGCCGGTGCTCGAGGCGCTGCACCAGGACGACCGCCTGTCGGCCGGGCACGCCGTGGCGCTGGCGGACGGGACGGCCGGCGTGGCGGGCGCGGCCCGCAGCGAGCTGGACCGGGGGCAGCGCGACCTGGCGCAGGTCCTGCGGCAGGTGGTGCCCGGGCTCGACGCCGCGGAGGTCACCGAAGCGCTGTCCGGCCAGGTGCAGGCGCAGCTGGCCGTCGGCAGGGTGGACGAGTACTCGCGGCTGCGGGCGGCGGCGCGGGAAGCGGCCGCGCTCGCGGGGCTGCTGGCCGCCGGGATCGCGCAGGACCGGGGGCTGGGTCCCGCGGGCACGAGCGCCGCCAGGCTGCGGGCGGACCTCACCGGGCTGCTGACCGAGCACGCCTCCCTGGCGGGGGCGCTGCCCCGCGAGCTGCGCGCACCCGGACCCGCGGCCGCCGACGCCCGGCAGGCGCTGCAGGCCAACGCCGTGGCGCTCGCCGACCTGCTGGGCGAGGCCTATCCCGCGCTGCGGGCGGCCTTCCTGCGGTCGTGGACCGTCCATCTGGGCCGGCTGGAGGCCTACGCCGCCGCGCGCGCGGCAGGCGGGGCGGGCGTCGCGCAGGACGGGCCGGTGCGCGGCTATCCGACCGAGCTCGCGCGCCTGCTCGCCGAGCACGTCCGCGGGCTGCCCGCAGGCACCGCCGTGGTCGAGCTCGAGCCGGCGCTGAGCTCGCTGGTCGGGGCCGTCGACGCCGAGGCGGCGGCTGAGCCGGGGGCGCCGGAGGCGCTGCGGCAGGCAGCGCAGGACGTGCTGCCCGTGGCGGCGCTGCTGAGCGCAGCGGTGGCCGAGGACCTGCAGCTGGGCTGACTCTGGTTGGCTACCGAGGATGGGGGCGTGCGCGGGACCGGTGGTCAGCCGCCGCACACTGCTCGCCGCCGCTGCTGTACTGCCGCTGGCGGCCTGCACCGACGACGGTCCGCCGCCCCCGCCGGACCCGGATGACGTCCTGCGTGAGCAGGCGGTCGGGCGCGAGCGATCGCTGCTGAGGGAGTACGACGCGGTGCTGCTCGTGCTGCCGGCCCTCGCCGCCCGGCTGACGCCCCTACGCGCCGAGCACGCCGAGCACCTGGCCGCCCTCACCGGACCGGAGCCCTCCGACACCCCCTTCGACACCCCTTCGGCGCCCGCCTCGTCGCGACCGGCACCGGCGGTACCCCCGGCCGCGACGGCAGCCGCCGCCCTGGAGGGGTTGACGATCGCGGAGCGGGAGGCCGCGATCGCGCACGGTGCGGCCTGCCTGGAGGCGTCGCGCGAGCTGGCCGGCCTGCTCGCGGCGCTGGCGGCCAGCGAGTTCAGCCACCCGGTGGCGCTCGCGTGAGCCTGCCGCTGCTCACGACGCTGCTCGAGGCCGAGCACGCGACCGTCTACGGCTACGGCCTGCTGGGCGCGCGGCTGGACGAGCAGCCGCGGCGGCTGGCGCTGCTGGCCTACGACAGCCACCGCGCGCGGCGCGACCAGCTCGCCGCCCGGCTGCGCGAGCACGGCGGCGACCCCGAGCCACCGCCGCCGGCGTACGACGTCGCGGTCGGCTCCGCCGCCGAGGCGCTGGCGCTGGCGACCAGGCTCGAGGAGGGGATGGCGGTGCGCTGGCGCGACCTGGTCGCCGGCACGGATGACCGGCAGCTGCGCACGCTGGCGGTCACCGGACTGCAGGAGTGCGCCGTGCGGGCGGCGCAGTGGCGGCAGCAGGCAGGGATCGCGCCCCCGACGGTGGCCTGGCCCGGCGCCGGCTGAGCTGCCGGCGGCAGCAGGCAGCTGCCGACCAGCCGAGCAGGCACCTATCCCCGCACCTCGGCGAACACCGTCTCGATCAGCTCGGTCAGCGGCACCGGCCGCGCCTGACCCGACGCCCGGTCGCGCAGCTCGGCGACTCCCTCGTCGAGCCCCTTGCCGATCACGACGGAGGTCGGGATGCCGAGCAGCTCGGCGTCCTTGAACGCCACACCGGGGGACACCTTCGCCCGGTCGTCGAGCAGCACGGTCAGCCCGCGCGCCTCGAACTCGCGCGCGACCCGCTCCGCCTCGGGCTTCTGCTCGCCCTTGCCGAGCCCGACCACGTGGACGTCGACCGGCGTGACCTCGCGGGACCAGACGAGCCCCTTCTCGTCGTGGGACTGCTCGGCGATCGCGGCGATGGCCCGCGAGACGCCGATGCCGTAGGACCCCATCGTCACCCGGACCGGCTTGCCGTCCGGTCCGAGCACATCGAGCCCGAAGGCATCGGCGTACTTGCGCCCGAGCTGGAAGATGTGGCCGATCTCGATGCCGCGGCCGATCTCGAGGGGTGCACCGCAGCGGCCGCACGGGTCGCCGGCCCGCACCTCGGCGGCCGGCACGACGTCGGCCGACGCGAAGTCGCGGCCGAGCACCACGTTGACGGCGTGCCTGCCCTGTTCGTTGGCGCCGGTCGCCCAGCCGCTGCCGTCGACCACGAGGGGGTCGACCACGTAGCGGATCCCCTCGAGTCCCTGCGGCCCGATGTAGCCCTTCACCAGCTGGGGGAAGTCCTCGAACTTCTCGAACGGCAGCACCTCCGCGGGAGCGACATTGGCCTCCAGCCGCTTGACGTCGACGTCGCGGTCGCCGGGCACGCCGACGACCAGCGGTGCCGTCCTGCCGTCCGGCCAGCGCAGCAGCACGACCACGTTCTTGAGCGTCCCGCTGGCGGGGACGTCGTGACCCAGCTCCTCGAGCACGGCGACGAGGGTGGCGATGGTCGGGGTGTCCGGGGTGTCGAGCACCTCCATCGCCGGCTGGGCCTCCGGGTCCAGCGGCTCGGGAGCACGCAGCTGCACGGCCTCGGTGTTGGCGGCGTAGTCGCAGGCCGTGCACTGCACGAAGCTGTCCTCGCCGGTGGGCGCCGGGGCGAGGAACTCCTCGGAGGCGCTGCCACCCATCGCGCCGCTGACCGCCGACACGATCCGGTAGTCCATGCCGAGCCGGTCGAAGATGCGGACGTAGGCCTCGCGGTGCAGGTCGTAGGAGCGCTGCAGCCCGGTGTCGTCGAGGTCGAAGGAGTAGCTGTCCTTCATCACGAACTCACGCCCGCGCAGGATGCCGGCGCGCGGCCGCGCCTCGTCGCGGTACTTCGTCTGGACCTGGTAGAGCAGGACGGGCAGGTCCTTGTACGAGCTGTACTCGCCCTTGACCATGAGGGTGAACAGCTCTTCGTGCGTCGGCCCGAGCAGGTAGTCGTTGCCGCGCCGGTCCTTCAGCCGGAAGAGCAGGTCGCCGTACTCCGTCCACCGCGCACTGCTCTCGTAGGGCTCACGCGGCAGCAGCGCCGGGAAGAGGACCTCCTGCGCGCCGATCCGGTCCATCTCCTCGCGCACCACCCGGCTGACGTTCGCCAGCATCCGCACGCCCAGCGGCAGCCAGGAGTAGACGCCGGGCGCGACCCGGCGGACGTAGCCGGCGCGCACCAGCAGCCGGTGGCTCGGGACCTCTGCATCCGCCGGGTCCTCACGCAGGGTGCGCAGGAACAGGGTGGACATGCGCAGCACGGAGGACCTCCAGGTAGACGGCTGGGCGAGCCTATCGGCGGGCTCCTGCCGGCACTGCGGCCGTGGCCAGCGCCGCGTCGTCCATCCCGGTCCGCTCGAGCTTGTGCCACGGCAGCCGGATGCCGGACAGCGCGCTGACCAGCGCCTGGATCACCACCAGGTACATCAGCTGGCGGTAGACGATTTGCTGCAACGGCAGCGCCCACAGCGGCCGCCACGACTCGTCGTCCAGCCGCAGCGCGTACGCCCCGAGGGCCAGCTGCAGGCCCATGTACGCCAGCCAGGTGCCGAGTACGGTGCGCGCGTTGCCGGCCAGCAGCCCGTAGACCACGAAGACGTCGATGACCGGTGCGAGCAGCGGCAGCACGACCTGGAACAGCAGCAGCATCGGCAGGGCGATGCGTCCGAGCCGCTCGCCCTCGACGAGCGCCCCCTTGTGTTTCCAGACGACCTGCAGCGTCCCGTACGCCCAGCGGTACCGCTGCTTCCACAGGTCGTTCCAGCTGCTGGGGGCCTCCGTCCAGGCGCGCGCCCGCTCCTCGTGCACCACGCGGTAACCGGCCCGCAGGATGCCCATCGTCACGTCGGTGTCCTCGGCGAGGGTGTCGGTGCTCATCCCGCCGGCCGCCTCGACCGCCTCCCGCCGGAACGCACCCGCGGCGCCGGGGACGGTGGTGATGCAGTGCAGCAGGTCGAGCAGCCGACGGTCGAGGTTGAAGCCGGCGACGTACTCCATGTGCTGCCACCGGCCGAGCAGGCCGCTCCGGTTGCCGACCTTGACGTTGCCGCTGACCGCACCCACCCGCGGGTCACGCAGCGGCTGCACGAGCGCCCGGATCGTGGACGGCTCGAAGACGGTGTCGCCGTCGAGCATCACCAGTACGTCGTGAGCCGCCTCGCGGGTGCCGGTGTGCAACGCCGCGGCCTTGCCGCCGTTGGGCTGCTGCACCAGCCGTACGCGCGGCAGGGCCAGGTCCCGCACGATCTGCGCCGTGCGGTCGGTCGATCCGTCGTCGACGACGACGACCTCCAGGTCGGGGTAGTCGCTCGCGACCAGCGACCGGACCGCCTGGGCGATCCCGACCTCCTCGTTGTAGGCGGGTACGAGCACGCTCACGGGCGGCAGGTGCGGTGCGCCTGCGATGCGGCGAGCCGACAGCCGGACGTGCCGGCGGGCGAGCGCGACGACGAAGAAGGTGCGCACCAGCACCAGGATCAGCAGCGGCACGACGGCCCAGCGCACGACGGTCACCAGCAGGTCGGAGCCGCGCAGCGCCAGCAGCAGGCCGTCGCCCTGCAGGCCCCCCAGCGCCGTCGCCGGCTGGACCCCCGCGGTGGGGGCCAGCCCGAGCCCACCCGAGACGGTGGTGAACCGGTAGCCACGGGCGCGGTAGTCCGCGATCAGCCGGGGCAGCGCCTGCACCGTCTGCGTACGGTCGCCGCCGGCGTCGTGCAGGAGCACCACGGCACCCGCATCGCCCACCGGCCCGGCGTCCGCGACGATCGAGTCGACGCCCGGCGAGCTCCAGTCCTTCGGGTCGCGGTCGCTCAGGACGACGACGTAGCCGGCCTCGGTGACCTGCCGCAGCATCCCGAGATCGGGCTCGGTCAGGGCGGCGGCCTCCGAGGAGTACGGCGGCCGAAAGAGCGCGCTGGTCACCTGCGCGCTGCCGGCGAGTCCGAGCTGGGTGAGCGAGAGCTCGAGGTTGCGCCTCCAGCCGGCGGCCGGCGTCAGCGGCGCGTGCGACCAGGTGTGGCTGCCGATCTCGTGCCCCGCGCGCAGCGTCCGACGCACCAGCTCCGGGCTGCGGGCCGCCGCCGCGCCGGTGACGAAGAAGGTGGCGGGAACCCACTCGTGCGCCAGCACATCGAGCACCTGCGGTGTCCAGCGCGGGTCGGGGCCGTCGTCGAAGGTGAGCGCGACCGTCCTGTCCGGCAGGCCCCGCGACGCGAGCTGCCCGCCGGCCCCGCCGTAGACGATCGCTCCCCCGCCGGCCACCTGCGCGGCGTCGCCTGCGCCGTCTGCGGTCCGGGTCGGGCCGACGTCGCGCGTCAGCCCCTGCAGGAACAGGCTCAGCAGCATCGTGACCAGCACCACCCCCAGCAGGCCCCAGTGCGCGGCGGGCAGCCTCTTGCGTCGCGCGCTCACCTCGGACCACGGTCGTTCGACGGGCGGGGCCTCGGTGAGCGGCCGACCTGACCGGGCGGCGCCGTGCGAGCGGGAGCCGTCCTGGCGGGCGCGCCCGACGGCTGCTGCCCGGGCGGCGTCGCGCCGGCCGGGGTGGTCGCAGCCGCGGCCGGGGGCGACGGCGGCACGGGCGGGAGCGGCGGCGCGGGCGAACCCGTCGCACGGGACGACGCGGCGTCGGCCGGGGCGCTGCGACCCGGCTCCGCGCCGGTGTCACTCGGGCGCGGCCGCTCGGGTGCGAGCAGCACCTCCGGGCCGCCCGGCTCACCCTCGGCCGCACCCAGCGGCGCGGCCGCGGGACCGGGCAGCACCGGCCCGAGGCCGGGGACGGCCAGCCGGGAGAGCCCCGGCGGCAGCAGCAGGGACACCACGATCAGCCCGACGTAGGCCACTCCCAGGGCGCCCAGGGCCCAACAGGTGCGGGCGACCAGACGCGACCGGCGGCCGCTGGAGTCGACGAAGACCGGTTCGGTGCGCACGCGTGCATGCCGGGCGGCCATGCCCACCATTGTCGCTGCGGTGGTCGGCGGCACCGCGTCGCCGACCACACACCCCCTCGTGGGACTGCTGGGTCCGAGGCCGGTCCCGGCTAGCGTGTCCGGGTGCTCGTCCTGCTGCCGCCGTCCGAGGGCAAGGCCACGGGCGGTGGGAGCGCGGCGTTGGACCTGGCGGCGCTGTCGCACCCCTTGCTGACCCCGGTCCGTGACCGGCTGGTCGGGGCGCTCCAGACCGCGGCGCGCGACGACCCGGAACAGCTGCGGGTGGTCCTCGGCTGCCCGCCGGGCGAGGTGGACAAGGACGCCCGGCTGACGACATCGGCGAGTCTGCCCGCGCTGCGCCGCTACACCGGCGTGCTGTACGAGGCACTGTCGTACGACACCCTGTCGCCGGCCGGGCGGCGCCGGGCGAACGGCTCGCTGCGGGTGGCCAGCGCGCTGTTCGGCCTGCTGTCCCCGACGGACCGCATCCCGGCGTACCGGTTGTCCGCCGGCACCTCACTGCCCGGCGTCGGCGCCTTGACGGCTGCCTGGCGCCCGGTGCTCGAGCCGGAGCTGGCGGCGCACCGCGGGCTGGTGGTCGACCTGCGGTCGGGGCCGTACGCGGCGCTGGCCCGGGTGCCGGCTGCGGTGCAGGTACGGGTGCTGCGCGAGACCGACGGCGCGCGGACGGTGGTCAGCCACGACAACAAGTACACCAAGGGGCTGCTGGCCCGGGAGTTGTGCGAGCGGGGCGCCCGCAGTGTGGCCGACGTCGCGGCGGCCGGCGCATCCGTGGCCGACGTCGTCGAGGTGCAGGACCGACGGGTGGACCTGGTCCTGCACGGGCTCGCGACCGCCCGCGGCCGCTGAGTCACTGCGCGACACGCAGGCGCACCGGCGGACAGGTCCGGGAACAGACAGCGTGGGAGCGAGCGGCTACTGCACGCTGACCGACCGCCAGAGATCGACGCCGCCCTCGACGGCGAAGCGATCGATCTCGGCGAGCTCCTCGGCGGAGAAGTCGAGCCGGTCCAGCGCGGCGACGTTCTCCTCCAGCTGCCGGACGCTGCTGGCGCCGATGACCAGCGAGGTCATCCGCCGGTCGCGCAGCGCCCAGGCGAGCGCCAGCTGCGCCAGGGTCTGCCCCCGCCGCCCGGCGATCGCGTTCAGCCCACGCAGGCGACCGACGTTGTCCTCGGTCAGCTGACCGGCGTCCAGGCTGTAGTAGCGCGCCATCCGGCTGTCCTCGGGCATCCCGTCGAGGTACTTGTCGGTCAGCAGCCCCTGCGCCAGCGCGGTGAAGCCGATGCAACCGACGCCCGCACGGTCGAGGACATCCAGCAGCGCCTCCTCGATCCACCGGTTGAGCATCGAGTAGCTCGGCTGGTGGATGAGCAGCGGTGTCCCGAGCTCGCGCAGGATCCGGACCGCCTCGGCCGTGCGCGCGTCGCCGTAGGAGCTGATGCCGACGTAGCGCGCCTTGCCCGACTGGACCGCGCTGTGCAGCGCACCCATCGACTCCTCGAGCGGGGTGTCGGGGTCCGGCCGGTGGTGGTAGTAGATGTCGACGTGGTCCAGCCCCAGCCGCTGCAGGCTCGCATCCAGGCTGGCCAGCAGGTACTTGCGTGAGCCGAGGTCGCCGTACGGCCCGGGCCACATGTCCCAACCGGCCTTGGTGCTGATCACCAGCTCGTCGCGCAGCCCGCGGAAGTCCTCGCGCAGGATCCGCCCGAGGTTGGCTTCTGCCGAGCCGTACGGCGGGCCGTAGTTGTTGGCCAGGTCGAAGTGCGTGATGCCGAGGTCGAAGGCTCGGCGCACCACCGCCCGCTGCGTCTGGATCGGGCGGTCGTCCCCGAAGTTCCACCAGAAGCCGAGCGAGAGCAATGGCAGACGCAGGCCGCTGCGCCCGCATCGGCGGTAGGTCATCTGCTCGTAGCGGTCCGGGGCAGGGAGGTACGCGTCGGCCATCCCCCGACCCTACGGAGCGGAGCGTCGCGGGGTGCGAGGCGCACCCCGTTCGCCCCCGCGGCGGGTCCCCCGCCAGCGGCCGCCGCTACTGGCGGCTCCGCGACGTCGCAATACGTCGGGCGACGGGGCAGCCGCTACCGCCACCTCAGGAGGTCCAGCTCCGGCCACGCCGGTTCTCGGTGCCAGCAGCGCCCGCTTGTGCGAGGCACTGGCACCAAGATCAGCCTGCCCGAGCCGGAACCGCCCCGATGGCCCGGCCTTCTCGTACGGCTGCTCGTCGGCAGTTGATCTTCTGGAGACCGGATTCGCAGCAGACACGCCGGCGTGTCCGCTGCGAATCCAGCAACCAAAAGATCACCAGGCGTGAAGATCTTGGTCGGGCCGCTCGCTCGCGGCAGGGATGTCCGATGGTGCGACCGGGCAGCCGCTACTGGCAGTTGCGTGGCGGGCCCGGGCCGACACGGGACCACGGCTCTGCGGCGTCACCGCGCGAGTGGTGCTGTGAGCCCCGCACGCCCGGCGCCGCCCGACCCCCGTACGTGCGCCGGGTGTTGCAGGCCAGGCCGAGCCTCTGCAGTTCTCGGCCTGTCCTGCATCGACCGCTTCAGGAGATCCTGTGCGCCGCGGCCGGGAGGCACCGTGGTGGTCTGCGGACCTACTCGCCCAGGAACTTGTGCACGCTGGTGGGCCGCTCGCCCATCGCCTCCAGAGCGCCGAGCGTCTGGCCCTGCGAGCGGTTGATGCCCACGTAGTACTCGAACAGGAAACCCAGCACCGTGATCACGAGGAAGAGGCCGCCGATCATCACGAGGAAGGGGCCCATGATCAGGCCGAGGCAGGTGACCGTGAACGCACCGGCCATCGCGATCGGCCACCACGAGTGCGGCGGAAAGAAGCCGATCTCCCCGGATCCCTCGCTGATCTCGGCATCCGGCCGGTCCTCGGGACGCGCCTCCATGCGGCGGGCCGTGAACAGCAGGTAGTAGCCGACCATGAAGGCCAGCCCGATCGACAGCGCCAGGCAGGTCGTACCGGTGGGATCGCCCGACAGCACCCAGTAGACGATCGTCGTCGGCACCAGGAACACGGCGATGAAGGCGAACAGGTAACCCTCGATCTTCATCTCGCTACCTCGCCTCAGGACTTGCGTGGAAGTCGCCGTCCGCAGCCGCCCGCGGGTAGTGCAGGTCGAACGCGGGACGCTCCGACCGGATCCGCGGGATGGTCACGAAGTTGTGCCGTGGTGGCGGGCACGAGGTCGCCCACTCCAGCGAATTGCCGAAGCCCCAGGGGTCGTCGCCGAGGGCCAGCTCGCCGCGCCGGAAGCTGACGGCCACGTTGTAGAGGAACGGCAGCGTCGACGCGCCCAGCACGAACGCCCCGATGCTCGAGACGGTGTTGAGCGTGGTGAACCCGTCGGAGGCGGCATAGTCGACGTAGCGGCGCGGCATGCCCATGTTGCCCAGCCAGTGCTGGACCATGAACGTCAGGTGGAAGCCGACGAACAGCGTCCAGAAGTGCACCTTGCCGAGCCGGTCGTCCATCATCCGGCCGGTCAGCTTGGGGAACCAGTAGTAGACGCCGCCGAAGAAGGCGAACACCACGGTGCCGAACAGCACGTAGTGGAAGTGCGCCACGACGTAGTAGGTGTCGGTGACGTGGAAGTCGATCGGCGGACTGGCCAGCAGCACACCCGTCAGGCCGCCGAGCAGGAAGGTGATGAGGAAGCCGATGGCGAAAAGCATCGGTGTCTCGAAGGTCAGCTGGCCGCGCCACATCGTGCCGATCCAGTTGAAGAACTTCACGCCCGTCGGCACGGCGATCAGGAAGCTCAGGAAGGCGAAGAACGGCAGCAGCACGGCGCCGGTCGGGTACATGTGGTGGGCCCACACGGTCAGCGACAGCGCGCCGATGCCGATCGTGGCGAAGACCAGCCCCTTGTAGCCGAACAACGGCTTGCGGCTGAACACGGGGATGATCTCGGTGATGACGCCGAAGAACGGCAGCGCCACGATGTAGACCTCGGGGTGGCCGAAGAACCAGAACAGGTGCTGCCACAGGATCGCTCCGCCGTTGTCGGAGTTGTAGATCTGGGCGCCGAGGTGCCGGTCGGCCTCGAGGGCGAACAGCGCCGCGGTCAGCACCGGGAAGGCGAACAGCACCAGGATCGAGGTCACCAGCATGTTCCAGGTGAAGATCGGCATGCGGAACATCGTCATGCCGGGAGCGCGCAACGTGATGATCGTGGTGATGAAGTTGACGGCGCCCAGGATGGTGCCCAGACCTGCGACGAGCAGCCCGATGATCCACAGGTCGGCGCCGAGGCTCGGGCTGTGGATCTCGTTGTTCAGCGGCGCGTAGGCGAACCAGCCGAACGACGCGGCGCCCTCGGGGGTGAGGAAGCCCGACAGGACGGTGAGACCGCCGAACAGGTACAGCCAGTACGAGAAGGCGTTCAGCCGCGGGAAGCTCATGTCCGGCGCGCCGATCTGCAGCGGCATGATGAAGTTCGCGAAGCCGTAGGCGGCCGGTGGCGCGAACAGGAACATCATGATCGTGCCGTGCATGGTGAAGAGTTGGTTGTACTGCTCGGCGCTCAGGAAATCCAGGCCCGGCTGGGTCAGCTCCGCCCGGATCAGCTCGGCCATCCCGCCGGCCACCAGGAAGAACCCGAACGACGTCGTGAGGTAGAGCAGGCCGATCGTCTTGTGGTCCGTCGTCGTCAGGACCTTGGCGATCTTGGCGCCCGGCCGGTTACGCGGCCGCCTGGTCTGGACCGGGGTGGCCGCATCGGCGATCAGGGTCATGAGTCGCTCCCGGAGGATGCTGCGCCGCGTACAGCACCGGTGTTGATGCCTGAGCCGATCCGGTTGGCGGGATCGGCCTGCAATTCGGCGATGTAGGCGTCATAGGCCTGGGGCGAGACGACCCGGACGTAGAAGTTCATGGCGGAGTGCTTCTCGCCGCAGAACTCGGCGCACCGGCCGATGTACTCGCCTTCCTTGGTCAGGGTGAGTTCGAAGGTGTTCTCCCGGCCCGGGACGACGTCCCGCTTGAACAGGAACTGCGGCACCCAGAACGAGTGGATGACGTCGGGCGAGGTCTCCCGGAAGCGGATGGTGCGGTCGGTCGGCAGGTACAGCACCGCCGGCGCCGTCTGGAAGCCGGTGACCGAGACACCCTCGTCGACGTAGTTGAACGTCCAGTTCCACTGGAAGCCGACGACGCCGATGTTGACGTCCGCGCCGCCTTCGCTCTCGTCGCTCAGCTTGTTGACGAAGTTCTGGCTGATCGTCGTGTAGTAGAAGAGCACGGCGATCACGACGAACGGCACGACGGTGTACAACACCTCGATCGGCAGGTTGTAGCGGACCTGGCGCGGGAGTTCGTCGCTCTTCCTGCGGTAGCGGAAGCCGGCCCACAGCATGAGCGCCCAGACGAAGACGCCGACGGCAGCCGCAGCCGCGGCCGAGCCGAGCCAGAGGTCGTAGATGCGCTGCCCCTGGACCGAGATCGGCTCCGGGAAGCCGAGCGCGAAAGCCTGCTCATAGGCCTCGCGCACGTTGCAGCCGGCGATCAGCACGCTCGCCGGCAGCAGCACGGCCGCCGATCGGGCAGCGCGCAGGCGCCGGACGGGACGCGCCGGCGAGGGGGGCGGAATCAACCTCTCGGGCCTTCCTGAGAAGCGGACATGAGGAGGCCGCAGACCCCTGCTGAACTGCAGGAAAGGGGCCTCCGGCACGCACCGGCGAGCGTATCCCAGGCCCCTGGACGGTTCCTGCCGGGGGCGCCGCAGCCGCCCGCACTAGCGTCCAGGGCATGTCCGGCTACCTCGACGCCGCCGCCGGGCTGCCGCTGCACCCGGCGGCCCACGAGGCGCTGTTGGCAGCGCTGGAGGACGGCTGGGCCGACCCCGGGCGGCTGTACGGCGCGGCGCGGCGGGCCCGGCTGCTGCTCGAAGGGGCCCGCGAGGCGGTGGCCGCCGTACTGGGCGCGCGACCGGACGAGCTGTCCTTCGCCCCGTCGGGGACGCTCGCCGCCCAGTTGGGTGTCCTCGGCGGGATCGCCGGCCGCCGGCGCACCGGTAGCCACGTCGTGCACTCCACCGTGGAGCACTCCTGCGTGCTGGCCGCCGTGGCCCACACCGGTGGCCCCGCCACCGGGGTACCTGTCGACCGGCTGGGGCGGGTGGACGTGGAGGAGTACGCGTCGGCGCTGGGCCCGGACACGGCACTGGCCTGCCTGATCAGCGCTTCCCACGAGGTCGGGACGGTCCAGCCGGTCGAGCAGGTCGCGGAGCGCTGTGCCGGGGCCGGCGTGCCGCTGCTGGTCGACGCGGCCCAGACCGTCGGTCGCGCATCGGTTCCGGGCGGCTGGTCGCTGCTGACGGCGAGCGCCCACAAGTGGGGCGGCCCCGCAGGGGTGGGACTCCTCGTGGTGCGCACCGGCACCAGGTGGCGGTCGCCGCTGCCCGCCGACGAGCGGGAGGGCGGCCGCGTGCCGGGTGCCGTACCACTGCCGCAGGTGCTGTCGGCCGCCGTCGGGCTGCAGGCCGCGGCTGCCGAGGCGGCTGCCGAGGATGCCCGCCTGCGCCCGATGGTCGACCGGATGCGACGTGTCATCGCGGCCACGGTCGACGACGTGGAAGTGGTGGGCGACCCGGTCGACCGGCTCCCGCACCTGCTGACCTTCTCCTCGCCGTACCTGGACGGGGAGACCCTGCTGCGGGCGCTGGACCGCGAGGGCTTCGCCGTCAGCAGCGGCTCGAGCTGCTCGGTGTCGGTGCTGGAGCCCAGCCACGTCCTGACGGCGATGGGGCTGCTGGCGCACGGCAACGTACGGGTGTCGCTGCACCGGGGCACCACCGAGGCCGACGTCGACCGCTTCCTGGCCGTGCTCCCCCGGGTCGTCGCGGAGCAGCAGGTCGGCTGACCCGTTGCGTCCTAGCCGCCAGCGCGTGGGGGTGGCCGGTACGTAGGACGCAAGGGTCGGTCAGACGCTCAGGTGGGGGGTGACCTCAGCGACCGCGGCCTCGCCGTACACCTCGGCGAACCGGCCGAGGAAGCCGTCGGAGGTGAAGGTGTACTCCTGCGTGCCCACCGTCTCGACGACGTGCGTCGCGACGAGCGCGCCCACCTGCGCGGACCGCTCGGGTGTCAGGCCCCAGGCGGTGGCGCACAGGAAGCCGGCACGGAACGCGTCGCCGACCCCCGTCGGCTCGACGACCTCGCGGGCCGGCGCGGGCGCCACCTCGAGAACCGGCTCGCCCTTCCGGGCGATGCTGATGCCGTCCGGGCCGTGGGTGGTGAGGCGCGTGCCGACGACCTCGAGGACGTCCACGGCGCTCCAGCCGGTCTTCTCGTGCACCAGCGCGGCCTCGTAGTCGTTGGTGAACAGGTACGTGGCCCCCTCGACCAGCCCGCGGATGGAGGCGCCGTCCATGTAGGCCAGCTGCTGTGAGGGATCGGCGGCGAACGGCACCCCGCGGTCCCGGCAGCTCGCGGAGTGGCGCAGCATCGCGCGCGGGTCGTCCGGCGCGACGACCACCAGGTCGACCGCACCGACGTCGGCGATGTCGATCTCGGCCGCCTCGACCATCGCGCCGGGGAAAAAGGTGGCGATCTGGGCGTGGTCCTGGTCGGTGGTGCAGGTGAAGCGGGCGCTGGCGAGCGTGTCGCTCACCCGCACGTGGGAGGTGTCGACACCGTGCTCCCGCAGCCAGCCGAGGTACTCCGCGGCGTCCGGGCCGACGGCGCCGACCAGCAGCGGCGTCGCTCCGAGCGTTCCCATGCCGAACGCGATGTTGGCTCCGGTGCCGCCCCGGCGGACCTTCAGGTCGCTGGCCAGGAACGAGAGCGAGACGTTGTCCAGCTGCTCGGCGAGCAGCGACTCGGCAAAGCGGCCCTCGAAGGTGAACAGGTGGTCGGTCGCGATGGACCCGGCGACGGCGATGCGCATCCGGCGAACACTACTGGTGCGTAGGTCTTGGGTTGCGCGCGGGAACTGCCTACCGTCGCAGCATGACTCTGCATCCCGCTGTGCCCTCCGACGTCGAGGCCGACTCGATCGTGGATCTGGTGCACGACTGCCGCGAGATCAACGATGTGCTCGGCTCGTCCGTACCGACCGAGATCCGCCTCCCGGACGGGCGGGCGATGCCGGTGGAGATCAGCCTCGACGCTGTCGCGACTCTTTCCGGCTACGACGACTACGGCAGCTGACGACGAGGGCAACTGCCCCGGTACGGCCGGCTGACCCGGCACGACGCGCTCGGCAGACGACGGCGGCGCCCGCCCCTCGTAGGGACCGGCGCCGCCGGACGTGCTGTGCCGCGCGGAGGGACGCGTGGAAGGACTAGTGGAAGGACTCGCCGCAGGCGCACGAGCCACCGGCGTTGGGGTTGTCGATCGTGAAGCCCTGCTTCTCGATCGTGTCGACGAAGTCGATCGTCGCGCCGGCCAGGTAGGGAACGCTCATCCGGTCCACGACGACCTTCACGCTGCCGTCGGCGTAGGTCTGCACCGCGTCGCCGTCGAGCGAGCGCTCGTCGAAGAACAGCTGGTAACGCAGGCCCGAACACCCGCCGGGCTGGACGGCGACGCGCAGCGCGAGGTCGTCCCGACCCTCCTGGGCGAGCAGCGCCTTGACCTTCTCGGCGGCGGGGTCGCTGAGCACGACGCCGGCCGGCGTCTCGGTGGCGACGTCAGGAGAAGTGGTCTGCGGGGCGGTCATGGGGGCCTCCGTGGGGGTGTCTTGGGGTGTTCATCCGGCTCAACGCTGGGTCGGGCCGGACCCTTCCACTGTTGCACGAACTGGCCGGGACCACTGCCGCGCGACGCGGGCCGCCAGCGCTGCGAGCTCCTGGGCCGGGTGGTTCAGGGCGGCTTCGACGCCCACGCTCTCGACCAGCGAGTACGTCGCCTCGACGCCCGCTGCGGCCGCCTCGCGTCGGCCCACCCGCACGGCCCCGGCCAGCACCAGGCAGGGCACGGCGTGCTCGGCGGCCAGTGCCGCCACACCCGACACGACCTTGCCGGACAGCGAGGAGAAGTCGAAGGTGCCCTCCCCCGTGACCACCAGGTCGGCCTGCGCCACCCGGTCGGCCAGTCCGACCAGCCCCTGCACCAGCTCGATCCCCGGCTCGCGCCGCGCGCCCAGCGCGAGCAGGGCCGCGCCGAGTCCGCCGGCCGCACCGGCCCCCGGCTGATCGCGCACAGCGACCTCCAGGTACGCCTCCAGGACGTCGGCCCACCGGGTGAGCGCGCCGTCGAGCAGGGCGACGTCGTGCGGGGTGGCCCCCTTCTGCGGGCCGAAGACGTTGCTGGCGCCGCGGAGGCCGAGCAGCGGGCTGTCGACATCACTGGCCGCCACCAGTTCGACAGCGGCCAGCCGCGGGTCGGGTCGGCCGGCCAGCCGGGCGAGCGTTCGCAGGGCGACGCCGCCGGGGCCCAGCCGCTCCCCCTCCGCATCCACCGACGGCACACCGAGGGCGGCCAGCAGCCCGGCGCCGCCGTCGTTGCTGGCGCTGCCGCCGAGCCCGACGACGATCCGCGTCGCGCCGACGTCGAGGGCACGGCTGACGAGTTGGCCGACGCCGTACGTCGTGGTGACTTTCGGGTCGCGCTCGCGCTCGGTCAGCAGATGCAGCCCGCAGGCCATGGCAGCCTCGACGTACGCCGTGCTGCCGTGGAGCAGGACGGCCGCCTCGACCGGCCGGCCGAGCGGGTCCTGCACGGGAGCGGGCTGCAGGACGGCACCGGGGAGCGCGGCGGACAGCACGTCCAGCAGGCCCGGTCCGCCGTCGGACAGCGGCGCCAGGTCGAGGGTGTCGGCGGGCGCGGCGGACGCCCAGCCCTGCGCCAAGGCCGCCGCGGCCTGCCTGGGGCTGAGCGTGCCGCCGAAGCCGTCGGGAGCCAGCAGCACGCGCATCGGGCGGAGTCTTCCACCAAGGAAGGAACACGCCGTGCAAGGCATGTTCTCGTCTGTGCGACACTATCCTGGTCTGCCGGAGGAGGAGTACCCGTGACGACCGACCCCTCGACCTCGATGACGGAACTCGACCTGATGCCGGGGGTGGAGCCGAGCCCGCTGGCCCTGCTGCTGCTCGGCCGACAGCGCGACCCGGCCTCCGAGCGCGGCGTCGACTGCCCCGGCGAGCTGCCGGCGGCCTCGGATCCGACGCTGGTGGAGCGGGCGCGCGCGGCCAAGGATGCACTGGGCGACCGGGTCTTCGTCCTGGGCCACCACTACCAGCGCGACGAGGTGATCGCGTTCGCCGACGTCACCGGCGACAGCTTCAAGCTGGCCGAGCAGGCGGCGGCCCGCCCCGAGGCGGAGTTCGTCGTCTTCTGCGGCGTGCACTTCATGGCCGAGTCGGCCGACATCCTCACCGGACCGGGACAGGCGGTGCTGCTGCCCGACCTCGCCGCCGGCTGCTCGATGGCCGACATGGCCACCTTCGACCAGGTCGAGGAGTGCTGGGACGTGCTGGTCGAGGCCGGCGTCGCGGCGGCGACCGTGCCGGTCAGCTACATGAACAGCAGCGCCGCCATCAAGGGCTTCACCGGCCGGCACGGCGGCACGATCTGCACCTCGTCGAACGCCAAGCGGGCGCTGGACTGGGCCTTCGGCAAAGGGTCCAAGGTGCTCTTCCTGCCCGACCAGCACCTCGGCCGCAACACCGCCGTCCGCGAGCTGGGGATGTCGCCCGAGGACTGCGTCGTCTATGACCCGCACAAGCCCGGGGGCGGCCTGACGGCGCAGCAGCTGCAGGACGCGCGGATGATCCTGTGGAAGGGCCACTGCTCGGTGCACGGCAGGTTCACCGCGGAGTCCGTACGAGAGGTACGCGAGCGGGTGCCCGGCGTCACCGTGCTGGTCCACCCGGAGTGCACGCACGAGGTGGTCGAGGCCGCTGACCTGGTCGGCTCCACCGAGCGGATCATCGCGGTACTCGAGGCCGCGCCCCCCGGCAGCGCGTGGGCCATCGGGACCGAACTCAACCTGGTCCGCCGGCTGGCCCTGGCGCACCAGGACAAGACCGTGGTCTTCCTCGACAAGACAGTCTGCTTCTGCTCGACGATGAACCGAATCGACCTGCCGCACCTGGTCCGGACGCTGGAGGCCCTGGTCGACGGCACCGTTTCGAACCGCGTCACCGTCGAGCCGCAGACGGCCGCCCACGCCAAGGCCGCGCTCGACCAGATGCTCGCGCTGCCATAGGTACTCTTCGGGCCGTGACCACCCCCGCGGGCAAGGGCCGCCCCACGCCCAAGCGCAGCGAGAAGCAGCGCCGTACCGGCCCGGTCGCGCCACCGCCGCAGACCCGCAAGGAGGCGGCGAAGCGCAGGAAAGAGGAGGCCGGCGCGGCCCGCAAGCGCATCCAGGAGGGCGCCGCTCGGGGCGACGAGCGCTACCTCGCGCCGCGCGATGCCGGACCGGTCCGGGCACTGGTGCGGGACACCGTCGACGAGCGGCGCAACGTCGGCGTGCTTCTGCTGCCCCTCGCGCTGGTCCTCATCGTGGCCAACCTCACCGGCAACCCCCGCCTCCAGAGCATCGCGCTGCTGTTCTGGCTCGGCGCCATCCTGGCCATGCTCGCCGACATCGCGGTGACCACCGTCGTGATCCGCAGGCGGGTGCGCCGAGACTTCCCGCAGGAGGTGTCGTGGCGGCACGTCGCGTACGGCCTGCTGCGCTCCACGGTGCTCCGGCGCTTCCGTCTTCCGCTTCCCCGGGTGTCACCCGGGAGCGCCTGAGGGACCTGCCGCACGTCGGTCCCGCCGCGGAAAGTACCGTCGCCGCATGGAGTTCCGGCGCCTCGGGCGCAGCGGCATGAAGGTCAGCGAGATCAGCTACGGCAACTGGCTGACGCACGGTTCACAGGTGGAGGCCGAGCAGGCCACCGCCTGCGTACGGGCGGCGCTGGAGGTCGGCATCACGACCTTCGACACCGCCGACGTCTACGCCGGCACCAAGGCGGAGGCGGTGCTCGGGCAGGCGTTGAAGGGCGAGCGCCGCGAGGGCCTGGAGATCTTCACCAAGGTCTACTGGCCCATCGGGCCCGGCCAGAACGACCGTGGGCTGTCCCGCAAACACATCGTCGAGTCCTGCCACGCCAGCCTGAAGCGGCTGCAGACCGACTATCTCGACCTCTACCAGGCGCACCGGTTCGACTACGAGACGCCGCTCGAGGAGACGCTGCGCGCCTTCGACGACCTGGTGCGGGCCGGCAAGGTCCACTACATCGGCGTCTCGGAGTGGAAGGCGTCCGAGATCGAGGCCGCTCTGGAGATCGCCGAGCAGATGGGCCTGGACCGGATCGTCTCCTCACAGCCGCAGTACTCCATGCTGTGGCGCGTCATCGAGGCCGAGGTCGTGCCGCTGTGCGAGCGGGAGGGCCTCGGCCAGGTCGTCTGGTCACCGATCGCGCAGGGCGTGCTGACCGGCAAGTACCTGCCGGGCCAGCCGCCGCCGGAGGGCTCGCGCGCCACCGACGTCAACGGCGGCGACAAGATGATCAGCCGCTGGCTGCGCGACGACGTGCTCGAGAAGGTGCAGCAGCTCGTGCCGCTGGCCGCCGACGCCGGACTCTCGCTGGCGCAGCTGGCGGTCGCCTGGGTGCTGCAGAACCCGAACGTCAGCTCGGCCATCGTCGGCGCCTCCCGACCTGAGCAGGTCCGCGACAACGCCGCGGCCGCCGGTGTGCAGCTGGATGCGGACCTGCTCGCGCAGATCGACGCCGTGCTCGAGGGGGTCGTCACCACCGACCCGGGCAAGACGGTCAGCCCGGAGCGGCGCCCCTAGCGTCATGCTGAGCGGACCCCTCAGCGCGGGGGCCAGCATGACGCAAGGCGGGGGCGGGGGCGGGGGCGGGGGCGCTCAGCCGGGGGCGTCCAGCCCCATCGGGCCGTAGACCTTCCGGTCACCCTCGAACAGCGACACCTGCGCGACTCCGCCGGCGAGCAGCTCGCGCCAGTTCTCGCCGATCCAGCTCTCCGCGTCGGCCTGGCTCGGGAACGGCTCCGTCTCGGGCGCCGACGCCGCCGGCTCGACGGGCGTGCCGCTGCTGTTCTCGTACCGCCACGTCCAGGTCACGGTCGTCCTCTCGGTCAGGGTGTCGAGGGCCAGCCTCGCAGATGCGGTTGGCTGTCGGCATGCGCCTCCGCATGCTCGGCACCGGCTCCTCCGACGGCTGGCCCAACCCCTGGTGCCGCTGCGCCTCCTGCCGGGCCGCGGCCGGCGCCGGGGTCCTGCGTGGGCAGACCAGTGCGCTGGTGGACGACCGGCTGCTGGTGGAGCTGGGGCACGACGGCGTACGCGCCTGCCTGCGCTCGGGCGTCGACCTCACTGCGGTGGAGGCCGTGCTCGTCACGCACGCGCACCCGGACCACCACGCCGTACCGGCCTGGATGTGGCGCGGCTGGGCCGCGGGCAGACGTCCGCTGACCCTGGTCGGCCCGGCTGCGGTCGTGGCCGCCGCCCGCGAGCGGCTGGACGGCACCGTGACGACGGTCGAGGTGTCGCCGGGTGACCGGCTGACCGTGGCCGGATACACGGTGGTGGTGCTGCCGGCGACGCACGCCGGACCCGAGGCGGGGCCGGCCGTGCTCTACGACCTCACCGGGCCGGACGGCGCCCGGCTGCTGTGGGCCACCGATACCGGCCGGCTGGCCGCGCCGGCGCTCGAGCTGGTGCAGGACCGGGCGTACGACGGCGTGCTGCTCGACCTGACCAGCGCGCACCAGCCGGACCATCACGACCTGACGACCTGGCCCGAGCAGGTGGCGGAGCTGAGACGGCGGGGGGCGGTGGTCGATGCGACGGCGGTACACGCAGTGCACCTGGGCCACGACAACCCGCCGCCGGGCGAACTCGACGCGCTGCTGGCCGGCTGGGGGGCGAGTGCGCCGCGGGACGGCGACGTGCTGCAGGTCGGCGGCGGGAGCGCGACCGCCCCCCGGCCGGTCCGCCGGGTCCTGGTGCTGGGTGGCGCGCGGTCGGGGAAGTCGGCGTGGGCCGAGCGGCGGCTGGCGGCCGAGTCGGGCGTGACCTACGTCGCGACCGCACCGCCGCGGGAGGGCGACGACGAGTGGGCGGCCCGGGTGCAGGCGCACGTGGCCCGCCGCCCACGCTCCTGGACGACGGTGGAGACCGCCGAGCTGACCGGCCCGCTCCGGGCGGCGCAGCAGCCGCTGCTGATCGACGATCTCGGGCTGTGGCTGACCGGCGCGGTGGACGCCGCCGGTGCCTGGGAGGGGCCGCTGGACGCGGTCGACCGTGCCTGTGACGACCTGGTCGCCGCCTGGCGGGACTGCCGCGTCACCGCCGTGCTGGTCGCCCCCGAAGTCGGCTCGGGGGTCGTGCCGGCGACCGCGTCCGGCCGGCGCTTCCGGGACCTACTCGGCGCGCTGACGGCCCGGCTGGCAGCGGCGTCGGACGAGGTCGTGCAGATCGCCGCCGGGCTGCCGCGGCCGCTGCGGTGAAGCGGCTGCGCTGCGCATCGGCCGTGGCACGGGTCCCGCGTGCCTGACGGCCTGCGGCTGGCCCTCACGACGCTCACCGTCGTACCGGTCCGCGGGCCGCAGCGGCTGGACCGCGCGACGGCCGGGCCGGCCATGGCGCTGGCGCCGGTGATCGGCCTCGGCCTCGCGGCCGTCCTGGTCCCGGTGCTGCTGATCGTCGACGTGCTCGGCTCGCCCCTGCTGGCGGCGACGCTGGTGATCGCCCTGCACGCGCTGCTGACCCGGGGCCTGCACCTCGACGGACTGGCCGACCTGGCCGACGGGCTCGGCAGCTACCGGTCGCCCGAGGCGGCCCGCCAGGTCATGAAGGCACCTGATGTGGGGGCGCTCGGACTCGTGGCCGTCGTGCTCGTCCTGCTCGTCCAGGTCGCGGCCCTGGCAGCCTGCCTGGACGCAGGCCACGGCGGGACGGCGCTGCTGGTCGCGCTGGTCACCGCGCGGGTGGCGGTCACCGCCGCCTGCACCACCGGCGTCCCGGCCGCGGCGCAGACGGGTCTGGGCGCGCTGGTGGCGGGCACGGTCGGTCGCGGCACCGCCGCGGCGCTGGCCGTCGCCGCCGCCGCTGTCGGCACCGCGGCGCTCGCGCTCGAGGCCGACGGCCGGGGGGCGCTGCTGCTCCCGGCGGCGGCCGTGCTGGCCGGGCTGGGGGTGGCCCGGCTGCTGCGCCGCCACGCGGTGCGGCGCATCGGCGGCATCACCGGCGACGTCCTGGGCGCGCTGGTCGAGGTGACGACCGGCGCCGTGCTGCTGGTGCTCGCGCTAGGCCGTTGAGCCGGAGTCGGTCGTGTAGCCGACCACGTCCACCAGGACGTGCGGCGAGCCGGAATGGCTGCGGATCCGCACCTGCCCGGACTCCACCGTCACCGCGGACAGGACCAGGTTCGGGACGGTCTGCCCGGCCACGTAGTTGACGTTGCTGGCCTCCGGCGCGGCGGCGTCGGCCCGGTACACCGTCAGGTGCCCGGGCCCGACGGCGCCGACCGCGGTCACGTTGAGCAGGACGGACGTCACCCCGACCCCCGGCAGCTGTCCGCGCCCCGCCACACTCAGCACCCGCGACTCACCCGGCGCCAGCCGGCCGCCAGCGCTCCGGGTGTCCAGCAGCCGTTCGGGCTCCACCGGGACGAGCCGGCCGCGGGGCTGCCCGCCGTACCAGCCGACGACGTCGACGACGACGTGCGGAGAGCCGCCGGAGGCCCGTAGCTGCACCTCGCCGCCGGGACCGACGCCGACGAGGACGAGATTCGGAACGGTGGCCCCGCGCACGAAGTTCAGGCTGCTGGCGTCCGGCACCGGCTGACCACCCGGGAACGCCGTGAGGTGGCCCGGCCCGGTGGGGCTCACGGCCGTGACGTTCAGGACGGCCGCGGTGACGCCGTCGGAGGGCAGCCCGCCACGGCCGGCGACCTGCAGCCGGATCGGCAGCCCGGACGCCAGCCGGCCGGAGGTGCCGCCCAGACCGGTGCGGGTGTCGAGCAGCCGGGAGGGGGTGACGGCGGTCGACCGGCTGCCGCCCAGCGTGTCGCTGTAGTAGCCGACGACGTCGGCGATGACGAACGGCCGGCCACCGCTGCTCACGATCGCCACGCGTCCCCGGTCGTCCACGCCGGTGACCACCATGTTGGCCACCGTCTGCCCACGGACGTAGTTGAGGTTGCTGGCGACCGGCACCGCACTGCCGGCCGGGTAGACGGTCAGATGCCCCGGCCCCTCCGGCCCGGTGACCGTGACGTTCAGCGCGACGGCCGTCACGCCGCTCGGCGGCACTCCACCGCGGCCGGCGACGTCGAGCCGGACGGGTGAGTTCGGGGCGAGCCGCCCGGACACGCCGCCGGTGCCGTCCCGGCTGTCCAGCACGCGGGACGGCTCCACCGGGGTGAACCTGCCCTGCACGTCCTCCACCGCTGCAGGCGGCGCAGGCGGTGCCTGCGACGGGGACGGGGACGGGGAGGGCGACGGCGACGGCGACGAGGACGGGGTCGAGCTGTCGATCGCAGGATTGGTGAACAGCAGGTCGGCGCTGGCGCTCTGCGCGTCACGCACGACGCCCCGGGTCGCCTGGTCACGCAGCGCGGCGGCCACGGCTGCCGGGCTCGCGGAGGGACTCGCCTCGAGCACCAGGGCAGCGGCGCCCGCGACGTGCGGCGCGGCCATGGACGTGCCGGAGGAGACGATGGCCGCGGTGTCGCTCAGGTGACCGGCCGAGGTGATGCCGACGCCGGGGGCGAACAGGTCCAGGCAGGCGCCCTTGTTGGAGAACGACGCGCGCTGGTCGGTCGCGGGATCGGTCGCACCGACCGTCAGCGCCTCGGCCACCCGCGCGGGTGAGATGGTGCAGGCGTCGGTGTTGCTGTTGCCGGCGGCGACCGCGACGGTGACGCCGTCGGCGACGACGCCGCGCACCGCCTCGTCGACGGTGATGCTGGTGGTCGACCCGCCCAGGCTCAGCACGGCGACTGCGGGGCTGCCGGCGACGTGGTCGCGCACGACGAAGTCGAGGCCGGCGATGAGCCCGGCGCCGGTGCCCGAGCCGTCGCAGCCGAGGACCCGCACCGCCGACAGGGAGACAGACTTGGCCACGCCGAAGCGCGTGCCGCCGACGGTTCCGGCGACGTGCGTCCCGTGACCGTTGCAGTCGTCGGCACTGCCCAGCAGCGTCACGGCATCGAAGCCGGTCCGCGCCCGGCCACCGAAGTCGGTGTGACTGCGCCGGATCCCGGTGTCCACGACGTACGCCGTGACACCCGCGCCCGTCCTGGTGAAGGCGTAGGAGCTGTCCAGGGGCAGGCCGCGCTGGTCGACCCGGTCCAGGCCTGTCGGGGGTGCCGGCTGCAGCACGGAGGCGCGCAGGGTCACGTCGGGCTCGACCCGCAGCACACCGGGTGCGCGCTGCAGCGCCGGGACCGCGGCGGCCGGCACCGTGGCGCCGTATCCCTTCAGCACCGTCGACCAGAGGGGACCCAGACGGCCTCCCGCGGGCAGCGTGGCCCGCGCGGCGGCAGCCACGTCCGGAACGCGCTCGTCCAGCGTGACCAGGACCGCGACGTCTCCGCCGGGGACGGCGGCCGGCGCGGCTTCACGTCCCGTGGCGGCGACGGCCGTGGAGGTCAGCAGGACGATGGCCGCGACAGCGGGGACGAGTCGGCGCACGGACACTCCTTGTCAGGACACGAACACGCGCCGTAAGCACGCAGACACCCAGCGTAGGTCCTGCCGCGCCGTCCCGCTTCCCGAACGGGCCGACCGATCAGGCGCCCGGCACCCTCGGCATGCGTTCACCGGACCCGGGACGGCACGAACGGCGGCTTCACGACCTGCATCCTCGAGGTCCGGCCGCGGACGTCGACGGTGAGCTCATCGCCCTCGGCGGCGTCCCGGGACAGCAGCGCGAGCCCGATGCCCAGGCGCCGGGTGGGCGAGAAGGTCCCGCTGGTGACCGTGCCGACAGGGGCGCCGTCCCGCAGCACCCTCATCCCTGCGCGGGGGATGCCGCGGTCGAGCGACTCGAGGCCCCACAGCAGCCGGGCCGCTCCTTGCTCCTTCTCCCGCAGGAGGACCGCACGCCCCCAGAAGCGCTCCTTGTCCCACCCGACCGCCCACGTCGCCCGCGCCTGCACCGGGGTGATCTCGAGCGACAGGTCCTGGCCGTGCAGCGGATAGCCCATCTCGGTCCGCAGCGTGTCGCGCGCGCCGAGGCCGCACGGCAGCACGCCCAACCCCCCGCCCTGCTCCAGCAGCGCGTCCCAGAGGGCGCCCGCGCCGTCCCAACGCGGCAGCAGTTCGTAGCCCAGCTCACCGGTGTAGCCGGTGCGGCAGACGACCACCGGCAGGCCCCTCCACTCCGCGGTCGTGAACGACATGTACGCCCCGCCGGTCGGCAGGCCGAGCAGCTCGAGCAGCTCTCCACTGCGCGGGCCCTGCACGGCGAGGACCGCGAAGCTGCGGTGCAGGTCCTGGACGTCGACACCGGCCGGTGCGTCCGCCTTCAGCCGTCCGACGACCGAGCTGGAGTTGGCCGCGTTGGGGATGAGGAAGACCTCGGTCTCGCTCCACACGTAGGTGATCAGGTCGTCCAGCACGCCTCCGGATGCGTCGTCGCAGCACAGCGTGTACTGCGCCCGGCCGAGGCCGATCCTGCGCAGGTCGTTCGTGAGCCGGTCGTTGACGAAGTCGATCGCTCCCGCGCCCCGCACGACGCCCTTGCCGAGGTGGCTGACGTCGAAGACGCCGACGGCCTCCCGTACCGCCTTGTGCTCCTTCAACACCCCGCCCCCGGGATATTCGATCGGCATCTCCCACCCGCCGAAGTCGGCCAACTTGGCGCGCAGGGCGACGTGGCGGTCGTGCAGCGGGCCCTGCTGGAGATCGGTCACAGCAGCGGAACCTACTTCGTACGGCGGAGCAGAGCGGGCGCGAGCCGCTCGAGATCGGCTGCCGTCACCCAGGCGGCGGTCGACACCCGCAGGACCGGAGCGTCGAGGTCGGCCGACCGGCCGGCCGGGACGGCCGAGGTGACCCAGCCGTCCTCGAGCAGCCCGGCGCGGGTGGCGAACGGATCGCCGCCGACCAGCGTCGTGATGCCGGTCGGCTCCCCGACCGGCTCGCGCACCTGCCAGCCGGCGACACCGTGCAGCAGCTCCCGCGCCTGCGCCGCCCGCCGGTGGATCTCGGGCAGCAGCGTCGGCGTCCACTGCCCGGCAGCGACGGCGAGCCCCACCCGGCCGGCGATGTGCGCCTCCTGCGTCTCCCACCGCTGCATGCCGGTGCAGTGTGTGGGAGCCAGGGTCGGCGGCTCCTCGAGGGCCGCCTGCACGAGTGGATCCACGATCGCGAAGCCGACACCCCGGGGCCCGCAGAGCCACTTGCGGCTCGTCCCGACGTAGGCCGCGCAGCCGTGCGGCACCGGGACCTGGCCGAGCGACTGTGCGATGTCGAGCAGCAGTGGGACCCCCGTGGCGAAGACGTCCTCGACCGGCTGGACGATCCCACGCTGGCTGGCCACGTGCGGGAAGGCCGCCAGGTCCAGGTCACCGGGCACGCCGGTGATCCGACCCAGGTCGTCCACGGGCAGCGGGACCAGCCGCCAGCTGCGTTCGCGCGCCAGCCGGTCGAGCACGCGGGCGTTGGCGCCGTACTCGCTCGGGACGATTCCGATCCGCGCACCGCGGGGCAGCGGCCAGGCCGCGAGCAGGGTCGCGAAGGCCGTGCCCGCCCCGTCGAGGAAGCAGACGTCCCCGGCGTCCAGCCCGACCAGGGCGGCGAGCGCGGTCCGTCCCGCCTCGACGGCCGGCACCGCCTGCTCGTGAGCGACGTACGCCCCGAGGGCCGCCTCCCGGTGCAGGTGGGCGATCTCGGCCTCGAGCACCTCGCGCGACGGACGTCCGGCGCCGGCGACGTCGAGATGGACGACCTGGGTCGGGTGGCGGGCAGCCACCCACTCCTCGACGGCCATCAGCACAGTCTGGCGGACCGTCGCGAAGCGGGCACGGGACGCCTCTGCCGACCGCCCGTTCTCACACCTTCGTCGACAGGCTGACCCCGAAGTCCTCCGCCGGATCGGTCCACCAGCGTTGCAGCTCCAGCCCGGCGGCCGCGACCTCGTCCCGCACCCGGGACTCGCGGAACTTCGCGCTGATCTCGGTACGCACCTGCTCCCCCTCCGAGAACGGCACCTCCAGGTCGAGCGCCCGCAGCCGCACCGTCTGCGCCCGCACCGACTGCAGCCGCATCTCGATCCACTGGTCGTCGGCGTTCCAGGCCGCGACATGTACGAAGGCGTCCACGTCGGCGTCGCCGTCCAGCTCACGGTTCACGACGCGCAGCACGTTCTTGTTGAAGTCGGCCGTCACGCCGGCGGAGTCGTCGTACGCCGCCTGCAGGCGGGCCGGGTCCTTGACCAGGTCGGTGCCCAGCAGCAGCGTGTCGCCGGCACGCATCCCGTCGGCCAATCCCGACAGGAAGGACCTCCGCTCCTCCGGCAGCAGGTTGCCGATGGTCCCGCCGAGAAAGGCGATCAGGCGTCGCCCGCCGGTGGGGAGCAGTGGCAGGTGGTGCTCGAAGTCGCCGACGACCGCATGCACCTCGACCCCGGGGTACTCCTCCTCGACCGACTTGCTCGCCATGGTCAACACCGACTCGTCGACGTCGAAGGGCACGAAGCGGCGCAGCGTCCCGCCCTCGCGCAGCGCGTCGAGCAGCAGCCGGGTCTTCTCCGACGTGCCGCTGCCGAGCTCGATGAGCGTGTCGGCCCCCGATACGGCGGCGATCTCCGCGGCACGGGCCGTGAGGATCGACCGTTCGCGGCGCGTCGGGTAGTACTCCGGCAGCCGGGTGATCTCGTCGAACAGCACCGACCCGTGCGCGTCGTAGAACCACTTGGGCGGAAGGGTCTTGGGCGACGCGGTGAGCCCGCTGCGCACGTCGGTCTCGAGGGCCCGGCGCATGGCGTCGGGGGCGAGGTGCCGGTCGAGTCTCACGAACTGCCTTCCTGCAGTGGGGTGACGGCGACGCCGTCCGCGGTGAGCACGAGCAGGGACCGGTCCGGGACCTCGGTCCAGCCCTCCTCGTCGTCGGAGGGCTCGGAGGCGGCGACCGCTCCCCCGGCGCCGGCCCGCCAGAACAGGGTGTCGCCCCAGGCGGTGCCGGCGATGGACCGGCCGTCCGTCGCGAGCAGGTTGAGGCGGGTCCTGGGGGCCAGCCCGGCGACGTCCCGCACGGCGGAGGCGAGCGCGTACGGCAGACCCTGGTCCGAGCGCAGGCCGACCAGGGCGGCGAGGAAGGCGCTGTCCACCGTCGAGCCGATCGCGGCCAACGCGGCGGAGGGGACCATCGGGGCGATCACGTCGCAGGGCACCGCACCGTTGTGCGACAGCAGCACGCCGCCGGGCAGCAGGAACGGCGCGCACGCCTCCTCACCGCCCGGACCGCCCACGGTCGCCGAGCGCACCGCCGCCAGCCCGCACCCGGAGCGCACGACACCGGCCAGCGAGGCGAACGACGGATCGGCCCAGATCGGTACGGCCCGCCGGTAACGCGCCGGCTCGGCCCGCTCCGGGGAGTACCACCCGAGACCGAAACCGTCGGCGTTGACGGTGCCGAACCGCTGACGGCGCGGCTCCCACGACTGGCGCAGCAGCCCGTGCGGCGGGTCGACGAGCAGCTCCTGCAGGGTGCGGGGCCGGCCGATCCAGGCGGTGTGCCTACACATCGCGAGCGGTCCGGAAGCCGCTGAAGATCTGCCGGCGCACGGGCAGGTCCCAGTTGCGGAAGGTGCTGCGCACGGCAGTCGGGTGCGTCGCCCACGAGCCGCCCCGCAACACCCGGAAGTCGCCGCCGTAGAAGACCTCGGAGTACTCGCGGTACGGGAAGGCGCGGGTGCCCGGGTAGGGCTCGAAGCCGCTGGCCGTCCACTCCCAGACGTCACCGACCAGCTGCTCCACGCCGTACGCCGAGGCGCCGGCGGGGTAGCCGCCCACCGGCGCGGGGCGGGTCGCGCGCTGGGCGAGGTTGGCGAGCTCGGGTGTCGGGTCGGCGTCGCCCCACGGGTAGCGGCGCAGGCGGCCGGCCACCGGATCCCAGCCGCAGGCCTTCTCCCACTCCGCCTCCGTCGGCAGCCGCCGGCCGGCCCACCTCGCGTACGCGTCCGCCTCGTACCAGCACACGTGCTCCACCGGCAGGTCCGGCTCGACGGGAACCGTGTCGCCGAAGCGGGCACAGGTCCACCAGCCGGCGCCATCCGGCTGCCAGGTCATCGGCGCGCTGCGGTCCGAGCTCTGCAGGTGCTCCCAGCCGCGGTCGGTCCACAGCCGGGCGTCGCGGTAGCCGCCGGCCTCGACGAAGGCGGCGTACATCGCGTTGGTGACCGGCACCCGGTCGATGTGGAAGGACGGCAGCCGGACGCGGTGTGCGGGGCGCTCGTTGTCGAGTGCCCACGGGTCGCCCGCCGCTCCCTGCAGTGATTCGCCGCAAGGGACGAGAACGTCGTCGTGCGGCGGCAGCGGCCGTCCCGCCGGCAACGGCGCGTCCGGCGGCAGCGTGCGAGGGCCATCCCGCAGTTGCAGCGTCGCCAGGATCGTCTCGTCGTGCATGTGCTCGTGCTGCACAACCATGGCGAAGACGAAGCCGTCCTGCACCAGCGGCCGGCCCGCCGGCCCCATCTCCTCGGGCGTCAGCCGGTGCAGGACGTCGAGGACGTGGCTGCGTACTCCGGACAGGTAGGCGCGCGTGTCGGCCGGGCCGAGAATCGGCAGGTTCGGCCGCTGCGAACGCGGATGCTCGAAGGCGTCGTAGAGACGGTCGATCTCCGGCCGCAGCGGCGCGACGCCGGCGACCTCCCGCAGCAGCCAGAGCTCCTCGTAGTTGCCGATGTGGGCGAGGTCCCACACCAGCGGTGACATCAGCGGCGAGACCTGTCGGGTGAGGTCGGGCTCGTCGAGCGGCTCCAGCAGTGCGAGCGAGCGCTCGCGGCCGGCCGCCAGCTCGCGGACCAGCCGGTCCTGGGCGAGCGCCGTCATGCGGCCACGCCGAGCGGCTCGGTCAGCAGCGCCGCGACCGGCAGGCCGCCGGACACCGCGTCCAGCAGATCGTCGGCCGGGCAGCGCCCGCGCCGGGTGAAGTGCTCGGCGTACGAGGACACCGCGGCGGCCAGCGCCGTCGCGCCGGTGCGGGTCAGCGCCTCGATGGCGGCGTCCAGGCAGCCCGTGGCCGCGCGGCGCAGGCCGTCGTCGGCCACGGCCAGCCGCGCGGCGTCGCGCCAGCGACCTTCGACGGGAGCGCAGGCAGCGCGCGCGGCGTCGGCCGCACGGTCGTCGTCGAGCAGCACGGCGGCGACCGCGACACACACCGGCCACAGCGGGTCGGGGAGCATGTCGAGGTAGCGCAGTTCCAGCCAGCCCCGCAGGCGCACCGGCGGGAACAGCGTCGTCAGGTGGTAGTGCAAGTCGTCCAGTGTCGGGGCGCCGTCGGTCATCCAGTCGGCGAAGGTCACCCCGCACGGCGCCGGCCGGCAGACGCCCTCGGGATCCCGGACCGTCATCAGGTCCGCCGACAGCGCCAGATCTGCGAGCGCCTCCACCGGGCCGTGCTCCCGGGCGGGCGGGCGGGTGCGACCCGGGTCGAGGTCCCCCCAGATGCGCTGCCGGGTGGAGCGCCAGCCGGTCGGCGCGCCGGCCAGCAGCGGCGAGCAGGCGAAGGCGGCCACCAGTGCCGGCCCGAGGGCGTGCGCCCGCTGCCAACGCTCGGTCACCGACTGCACGCCGCCGGTACGGGTGCCGGCATCCAGCGAGACCTGCACTGCTGCGGTGGAGCACATCATCGCGGGGCCGGCCGCCGCCGACGGCGTCCCACAGGCGGCGAAATAGGCCTCCATGCAGTCATAGCGCGGCGTGCGCAGCAGCCGGACCGGCGGTCGCAGCGGGTCGGCGCCCAGCCCCGCCAGGGCGAGCCCGTCTCCGTCGAGCGCGCCGCGGACGACGGTGAGATCCGCGGACAGCGCTGCCACGGAGTCAGCAGGGCCGCTCGCGGGCGCGGAGGAGAGCTCGACCTGTCCACCAGGCTCGCTCGTGACCAGACTGCCGCCCGGCAACCGTCCGGCGTCGCGCAGCAGCGCCCCGACCCGGGCGAGGTCAGGGCGCTCGAGCGGCGTGGTCCGGTCGACGCAGAGCAGCTCCAGCTCGGCGCCGACGGTGCCAGGGGCGCCGTAGCGGACCGCGGCATCCAGGCAGCTCGCGACGTCGTCGCGGGTGCGGACGCGCGGCGACGGCCGGCGGCTCACACACATCGGATGCGGCTGCTCTGGTGGGTCGGCCGGCCGCGGCGGCGCCGG
Source organism: Mycobacteriales bacterium (assembly GCA_040902655.1). Lineage (NCBI taxonomy): Bacteria > Bacillati > Actinomycetota > Actinomycetes > Mycobacteriales > Mycobacteriales bacterium. The sequence continues at coordinate 2,365 of JBBDWV010000004.1, read as the reverse complement.
CGGGCCGATCGGGGACCGACGGGTTCCGACACGGGCTGTGCTCCTGTCTGTCTGTCTGTCTGACGTGCGTTCGCTCGACCCTTGCCCACGGATGGCGCAGCCACAACTGCAGGACCGGGCCTGGCGGCCCCGCACTAGGCTGCACCGCCGTGACCTCCCTCTCCCTGTCCAGCTCACCGGTCGCGGCCGCGAAGGTCGACGCGATCGTCGTCGGAGTCGTCAAAGGCCCGAAGGGGCTGGTGCTGGCGCCCGGTGCCGACAGCGTCGCGGCCGCCCTCGGCAAGGGTCTGCTGCCGGCGTTGACGGGGCTGGGGGCCACGGGCCGGCCCGAGGAGGTCACCCGGCTCGCGACTCTCGGCGCGACGACGGCCCCGGTCGTGGTCGCCGTCGGCCTGGGTGACCTGCCGCCCAAGGGCACGGCCTATGCCGGTGAGGGCTTGCGCCGCGCGGCGGGCGCCGCCGTGCGCGCGCTGGCCGGCTCCGGCAAGGTGGCCCTCACGCTCGGCGCCGTCGGCCCCGAAATCGCCGAGCAGGTACGCGCCGTCGGTGAAGGGGCGCTGCTCGGCGCCTACGCCTTCTCCCGCTACCGCACCTCCGACGTGAAGGAGCGCAAGGAACCGGTGCGCGACCTGGTGCTGGTCGTGCCCGATGCCAAGGACAAGGCCGTCCGCGCAGCGGTCACCCGGGCGGAGGTCGTCGTGCGTGGGGTGCGGCTGGCGCGGGACCTGGTCAACACGCCACCCAACGACCTGCATCCGGCCGAGCTCGCGGACCTGGCGCGGACCCATGCAGGCGGGGCCGGTGTCGACGTCGAGGTGTTCGAGGGCAAGGCGCTCGCGAAGGGCGGCTTCGGCGGCATCATCGGTGTGGGTCAGGGGTCGGCGAACGGCCCGCGCCTGGTGCACCTGTCGTACAAGGGCGGCGGCGGTGGCTCGAAGCAGAAGGTGGCGCTGGTCGGCAAGGGCGTCACCTTCGACTCCGGCGGCCTGTCGCTCAAGCCGGCCGCATCGATGGAGGAGATGAAGAGCGACATGGGCGGCGCCGCGGCGGTCATCGCGACCATGGCCGCGGTCGCCGAGCTGGCACTGCCGATCGACGTCGAGGCGTGGGTGCCGATGGCGGAGAACATGCCGAGCGGCACTGCCATCCGTCCCTCGGACGTCCTCACCTTCCGCAACGGAATGACCGTGGAGGTCAACAACACCGACGCCGAGGGCCGGCTGATCCTGGCGGACGCGATCGCCCGCGCCTGCGAGGACGGTCCCGACGTCGTGCTCGACGCCGCGACGCTCACCGGCGCCCAGCTGGTCGCCCTCGGTGCGCGCACCACCGCGGTCATGGGCAACGACGACGGGCTGCGCGCGGCGGTCGTCGACGCGGCCGGTCGCGCGGGCGAACCGTCCTGGCCGATGCCGCTGCCCGCGGAGCTGCGCAAGGGGCTGGACTCGGAGATCGCCGACCTCGTCAACACCGGGCCGCGGGAGGGAGGCATGCTCACCGCCGGGCTCTTCCTGAAGGAGTTCGTGACCGACGGCGTGCGCTGGGCCCACCTGGACATCGCCGGGCCGGCCTACAACTCCGGCGAGGCCTACGGCTACACGCCGCACGGCGGCACCGGCGCGGCCGTGCGCACCTTCGTGCAGGTGCTCGAGGACCTGGCAACAGCCGCGGTGTAACGCCGGCGGTCCTCCTGCCGATGTACAGGGAACAGATGTTTCCCAGCGCACCGGAGGATGACGTGCTCGACCCCCTGAAGACCTTGCTCGCCGCCAAGGCGAAGGCCGTCGGCCTCGTCGCCGGAACGGCGCTCGCGACCTCTGCCCTCGTCGGCGGCGGCGCGGTCGCGTTCAACGCCGTCAGTGCCGACACCGCGCTGGAGGACGGCGCCGTCGTCTCCGAGAGCGCCACCCCCACCGTCGGGATCGGCACCGGCAGCGGACAGGGCGCCGAGCAGCGCAGCGACACGGCCACGGCCGTGCTGACCGGCAAGACGCCGGTCCCGACCGTGACCTTCACCTGCGACCCCACCAGCAACCACGGCCAGAACGTCTCGGCGTACGCCCGCTCGCTCCCCAAGGGCCCGGGTCGCGGCCAGCAGGTCTCCGCGGCCGCCCGGAGCGACTGCGGCAAGACGGCAGCGGAGACCGAGGAGCTCGAGGCTGAAGAGCTCGAGGCCGCGAACGTCGAGGAGGCCGAGGCGGAGAAGGCCGCCAAGCCCGAGAAGCCGGCCAAGCCCGAGAAGCCGGCCAAGCCCGAGAAGCCGGCCAAGACTGACAAGCCGGCCAAGACTGACAAGCCGGCCAAGGCAGACAAGCCGGAGGGCAAGGGCAAGCCGGAGGGCAAGGGCAAGCCGGAGGGCAAGGGC